>QHVD01000017.1:2961-8076 GCA_003222235.1 Gemmatimonadota bacterium
GGAGGCCCTCACGCGGCGTTCTTCGCGACCCGCGAGCCGTACAAGCGACACATCCCCGGGCGGATCATCGGCGTGTCCCGCGACGCCGCCGGCCGGCCCGCGCTGCGGATGGCGCTGCAGACGCGCGAGCAGCACATCCGCCGCGAGAAGGCGACGAGCAACATCTGCACGGCGCAGGTGCTGCTCGCGGTGATGGCGAGCATGTACGCGGTGTACCACGGCCCCGAAGGACTGCGCCGCATCGCGGAGCGCGTGCACACGCTCACGGCGCTGCTCGCGAACGCGCTGGTCCGGCTGGGCTACCGCGTGGTGTACCCGACGTTCTTCGACACCCTGTGCATCGAGGTCGAGCCGTGGGCGCTGCCGCGGCTGCTCGACGCCGCCCGGGCGCGGCGCATCAACCTGCGCACCGTCTCGCCGACCCGGATCGGCCTCTCGCTCGACGAGGCCACCATGCTCGGCGACCTCGCCGACCTCGTGGCCGCGTTCTCGCTGAACGAGGCCCTCCCTCTGGTCGAGGACCTCGGCGCGAGGGCGGACGCGGCGCTGCCGCAGCCGCTGCGGCGCACGACGCCCTATCTCACGCACCCCGTCTTCCACAAGTACCGCTCCGAGACCGAGATGCTGCGTTACATCAAGCGGCTGGAGGCGCGCGACCTTTCGCTCACCACGTCCATGATTCCGCTCGGCTCGTGCACCATGAAGCTCAATGCCACGACCGAGATGGTGCCCCTCTCGTGGCGCGAGTTCAACCGCCTGCATCCGTTCGCGCCGCGGGAGCAGGCCCAAGGGTACCGTACCCTGTTCCGCCAGCTGGAGGACATGCTGGCCGAGATCACCGGCCTGCCGCACGTCTCGCTGCAGCCCAACGCCGGGTCGCAGGGGGAGTTCACGGGGCTGCTGGTGATCCGAGCGTACCACCGCTCCCGGGGCGAGGGACACCGCACGACGTGCCTGATCCCGACCTCCGCCCACGGCACCAACCCCGCGAGCGCCGTGATGGCGGGGCTCGAGGTGGTGCCGGTGCGAACGGATCCGCACGGCGACATCGACGTCGCGGACCTGCGCGACAAGGCCGCCGCCCACCGAGCCACCCTCGCCGCGCTCATGGTGACTTACCCCTCCACCACCGGAATCTTCGATGCGTCGATCCGGCAGATCTGCGAGATCGTGCACGCACACGGCGGCCAAGTGTACATGGACGGCGCCAACATGAACGCCCAGGTGGGACTGTGCCGGCCGGGCGACATCGGCGCGGACGTGTGTCACCTGAACCTGCACAAGACCTTCTGCATCCCCCACGGCGGGGGCGGCCCGGGGATGGGACCGATCTGCGTCGCGCCGCATCTCGCGCCATTCCTCCCGGATCACCCGGTGGTGCCGCTGCGCCGGGAGCAGCCGTGCGGCACGGTGGCGGCGGCGCCGTGGGGGAGCCCGTGGATCCTGCCGGTCTCGTGGGCCTACATCGCGCTCATGGGACGCGAGGGACTCGTCGAGGCGACCAAGCTGGCGATCCTCAACGCCAACTATGTGGCGAAGCGGCTCGCACCGCACTACGGCGTGCTGTACACCGGCCCCAACGGCTTCGTCGCCCACGAGTGCATCATCGACACGCGGCCGTTCAAGCAGAGCGCAGGGATCGAGGTGGAGGACATCGCGAAGCGAATCATCGATTACGGCTTCCACCCTCCCACGGTCTCGTTCCCGGTGCCGGGGACCCTGATGATCGAGCCCACGGAGAGCGAGTCGAAGGAGGAGCTCGACCGGTTCTGCGACGCGCTCATCTCGATCCGGGAGGAGATCCGGGAGATCGAGCGGGGGACGCAGCCGCGCGGCAACAACCTTCTCGCCAACGCGCCGCACACCCTCGAGGACGTGATCGCGGACGCGTGGGACCGGCCCTATCCGCGCGAGCGCGCGGCGTTCCCGACGCCCTGGACCCGGACGCGCAAGGTGTGGCCGTCGGTCGGCCGTGTAGACGGCGCCTACGGAGACAGGAACCTCGTGTGCGTGTGCCCGCCGATGGACGCGTACGCGCTTGCGGCCGACTGAAAGGGCCCTCACCTGGCACCTCCTCATCGAGCCCGACGGCCGCCCCGGCGCCGAAAACATGGCCGTCGACGAGGCGCTGCTCGACGAGTCCGACCGCACCGGAGGCGCGTTCTTGCGGCTCTACCGTTTCAGTCCGCCCTGCCTCTCGCTCGGGCGCAACGAGCCGGCGCGGGCGCGTTACGACCGCGCCGCGATCACGCGCCTCGGGATCACCGTGGTGCGCCGCCCCACCGGCGGCCGAGCGGTCTGGCACGAGCACGAGGTCACGTACGCCGTGGCCGCCCCGCTCGCGGCGCTCGGGGAAGGCTCCGTGCGTGACAGCTCCGTCGCGATCCACCGGCGGCTCGCCGCGGCGCTGCGCTCGCTCGGGGTCGCGGCGACGCTGGCGCCGCGTGCCCGAGCGCCGGGGCTCGGTGCCGGCGCCTGCTTCGCCGCCCTCGTCGGCGGTGAGGTCGTGGTGGACGGACAGAAGGTGATCGGCTCCGCCCAGGTGCGGCTGGGGGGGGGGCGGGCCTTCCTACAGCACGGCTCCATTCTCCTCGGCGGCTCGCAGGACCTCCTCACAGCCGTAAGCCGCGAGACAGCCGTAAGCCGCCAGCCTCAAGCCGCAAGTGGCACCACACTCTCCGCTGCGCTCGAGCGGCCGGTCACGTTCCACGAGGTGGTGGACGCGATCATCGCGGCCTGGGACGCCCCCTTGACCTCTACCGCCCTCTACCGCCCTCTACCGTCTTCTACCGCCCAGTTTTCAGACCCCGCCTGGACCTGGCGCCGCTAGGCGGCGGATGGAATGTTACGCGGCATGCCGACCGTCGCCCCCGCGCTGCCGCCCGGGCCCGAGCGCCCGGCCCGAGGGCTCGCCAGCCTGTGGCTGATGCTCCTCGCCCTCGCCGGCGCCGGCTGCGCGCGCCGGGGCGGATGCACCGGAGACTATTGTGGCACCGTGGTGTTCGTCACGACGCCCGAGCCCGACATCCTGTTGCCCCCGGCCTCGCAGCTCGTCGTGAGCCGCGACATCGCCGATCAGATCTTCCTGAAGCTCGCGGACTTGGGGATGTCGGGCAACACCGTGGGCGACACGGACTTCCAGCCGCAGCTCGCCGAACGGTGGGAATGGGCCAATCCGCTCACGCTGGTGTTCCACCTGGACCCCCGAGCCCGCTGGCAGGACGGGCGGCCCGTGACCTCGGCGGATGTGGCGTTCACGTTCGACATCTACACCGATTCGCTGATCAATTCGAGCGCGCGCTCCGCGCTGCGCCGGATCAGCGCCGTGACCACGCGCGAC
The DNA here is from genome assembly GCA_003222235.1 of Gemmatimonadota bacterium. Classification (GTDB taxonomy): domain Bacteria; phylum Gemmatimonadota; class Gemmatimonadetes; order Gemmatimonadales; family GWC2-71-9; genus AG12. Next base: position 6,302 of record QHVD01000017.1, read on the forward strand.
TCCCTCACGGTCGTGTTCCGCTTCCGCACGCGGTACCCGGAGATGTTCTACGACGCGGTCTATCACATGCGCGTGTTGCCGAGTCACCTGATGGGCACCGTGCCCCGGGAGCAGTGGCGGAGCGCGCCGTTCGGCCGCGCTCCCGTGGGCGACGGCCCCTACCGCTTCGTCCGCTGGAAGGCCGGCGAGAGCCTCGAGCTCGTCGCCGATTCGACGTTCTTCCTTGGACGGCCCCACATCCGGCGCCTCATCTGGCGGTTCACGCCGGACCTCCAGGTGGCCGTGACGCAGATCGTCGCCGGCGACGCGGACGCCATCGAGGTCCTGGGGACTCCGGACAACGCGCGGCGCGCCCGCGCGGAGCCGCGGCTCGTCACGTACCCCTATCCCGGCGCCACGTATGGCTTCCTCGGCTTCAACCTGCGCGCCAATGGCGACACGACCGAACCGCATCCGCTGTTCGGCGACCGCGCGCTGCGGCGCGCCCTCGCGATGGCGGTCGATCGCGAGGCGCTGTTGCGGAGCGTGTTCGGCGATCTCGCCAAAGTGCCGCCCGGCCCCATGCCGCCGCAGTGGTGGATCTGGGACTCGAGGATCCGCGACCTGCCCTATGACACCGTGCAGGCGGCGCGGCAGCTCACCCGGCTCGACTGGCAGGCTTCGGGCGGGGGCGGGGGCGGGGGCGGGGGCGGCGACGGGATCCGGGAGAAGGGCGGGCGGCAGCTCGCGTTCCGGATCCTGGTCCCCACCACGAGCGCGATCCGCCGCCAGTACGCGCGGCTGTTGCAGCAGCAGTTCAGGCGGATCGGCGCCGACGTGCAGCTCGACGAAGTGGAGTTCAGCGTCTTCAACGAGCGGATGCAGGCGGGGCGGTTCGACGCCGTGCTCAATTCCGTCAACGCCGACCCCACACCGTCTTCCTCCATCGCCCAGGAATGGACGCAGGCGGGCATCGGCCTCTCGAATTTCGTGCGGTATGCGAACCCGGCATTCGACCGGCTCGCGGAGCAGGCGAGTGACGCGCTGCAGCGCGACGCCGCCAAGCGCATGTGGCGTCGCGCCTTCGAGATCCTGAACGACGACGCCCCGGCGATCTTCCTGTTCGCGCTCGACAACGTAGCCGCGGTCGACCGCCGGGTCCGGGACGTCGTGATCCGGCCCGACTCCCACTGGGCGCTGGTGCGCCTCTGGCGCATCCCCGCCGACCAATTGACCGAGCGCGATCGCGCGGAGCGCTAGGTGACGTCATGGCTCGTGCGGCGTGTCGCCGCCTCGATCGCCATCGTCTTCGCGGTCGTCACCGTCACCTTCGTTCTGATTCACCTCGCCCACGGGACGCCGTTCCTGCCCACGGGCGAACGCCCGCTCAGCCCCGAGGTGATCGCGCGCCTGCGCGCGCAGTTCGGGCTCGACCGGCCGCTCCCCGTCCAGTACGTGAAGTACCTCGCGGCGCTGCTCCGCGGCCAGCTCGGCGAGTCCTTCGCCTTGCGCCGCCCGGTGTGGGATGCCCTGGCGGACGCGATCCCGCATACCCTGACGCTCGCGGGCGCCAGCCTGTTCGTGGATTTCCTCCTGGTGCACGCGCTGCGTAACGCTTTGCTGCCGGTCATTTCACTCCTCGGACTCGCCTTTCCGTTCCTGCTCACCGGCGCGGTGCTGGTCGAGTGGGTGTTCGCGTGGCCCGGCATGGGCCGGCTCACCGTGAGCGCGATCTTGCAGCGCGACTATCCCGTCGTGACCGCGACCGCGCTCGCGGCGAGTGTGATGGTGGTGCT
>QHVD01000018.1 GCA_003222235.1 Gemmatimonadota bacterium
GAACGCCCCGGCTCTCTAATTAGATAGGTCCTCGCAGCGCGGGACGCTCAGGGCGGAGGTCACTGAGGCACCGGTCAGATGCGCCCTCGTCGCGCGCGCGCCACACGCTCCCCGAAAAATAGCGAAATCCCGCCGGAACCTCCCGTCAGGAGCGGGTTACATGGCGTCTGTCGATAAACATGGCCTTTGAGAGCACTCGAGGAGGAGCCCATGCGCACCACGCTCGTGACCATCCCCGTAGCCTTCGCCTTGGTCGCGGTCGCCTGTCACCATGCCGCGCCGCCACAGGTGACCGTAGAGCCGACACCGGATGTGAACCCCGTGGCAGAGCGGGCTCCTGGGGATTCCTCACCGCCGTTGGCCGAACCGAAACGGGCCGACTCCGGGACGGCGTCGCAGCGGACGACGGAACAGATTAAGGCGATCCTCACCGCGATGATCCATTTCGACTTCGACAAATCGGCCATCCGCCCCGGGGACGCAGAGACTCTGGATCAGAAGGTTCCCATCCTGCGAGGCAACCCGAGCGTCCGCATGCAGATTGCCGGCAACTGTGACGAGCGCGGCTCGGACGAATACAACCTCGCGCTCGGCAACCGCCGCGCCATCTCGGCCAGGGCGTATCTCGTCAACCATGGCATCGATGCGGGCCGGATCGAGACGATGTCCAACGGCAAGGAGCGACCGATCGACCCGGGGCATAACGAGGAAGCGTGGGCGATGAACCGCAACGATCAGTTCTCGATTCTGAACCCGAACGTCGTGTTGCTGTCGCCCTGACAGTCCTTCGTCTGGGAGGGCACTCCGGCGGCCGTCCACGGTCTGCGGAGTCCGTTCGTGTCGATCTCCTCCTCGTACGTGCCACCCGGCGCGACGAAATCGTCCTCCTCGAGCGTGGTGCATTCCGGCGCGACGACCGGATTGTGCGATAGATTATTCAACTGCGACACGATGCCGCCGCCGAACGCCGCGACCCGCGTGAAGGTGTGGAGGCACGACGAACGAGAATAGGACCACCCAATCGCCGTGGGGTGGTTGGCTCCTGCACGCGGTCGTGGGGATCGGCCTCACGGCCGTGCTTGCGGGCCTCGCCGCGCCTCCGCTCGCCGTGTTCGTAGCGGTGCTGGCGATGGCGATCGCGCACGAGGTGGGCGACGGTGACTTTCGCCGAGAGAATGGCGGTCCATGGAACGGCGTGCTTGATGTGCTTGCGTTCCTCCCCGCGCCACTCGCGTTCTGGGCGATCCACATCTGACGGAGTCATGCTGACGCCCGAGCTGGCCACTTGGATCACGGGCATCACGCACGCAACGCTATTTCCCATCGCTAATTGACCGCCGTCGGGGCGCGTGACGTGGGTCACTACTTCTCCGGGCAAGAAGGCCAACTTGTTCGGAAATGAGGCCCACAGTCCAACGTCCCAAGGCCCTCGCGGCCGCGAGATCGATGCTCCTGACGTTGGGTCTGGTCTGCCTCGCTGGGACCGCGTTCGCCCAGCAGCCGGATTCCACCACCCAGCTGCGTGATTCCAGCCTGTCCGCCGAGGCCTTGAAGAAGCTGAGCATCGAACAACTGATGAACCTGCAGGTCACGTCCGTCTCGAAGCGTCCCGAGCAACTGTCGCAGACCGCCTCGGCGATCCAGGTGATCACGCAGCAGGACATTCGACGCTCCGGCGCGTCGAGTCTCCCGGAGATCCTGCGGCTCGCCACCAACTTGCAGGTCGCGCAAGTGGATTCCCGTCAATGGGCCATCGGTGCGCGCGGCTTCAATAGCACCACCGCCAACAAGCTCCTGGTACTCATCGATGGACGCACGGCTTACACCCCGTTGTTCTCCGGTGTGTTCTGGGATGTGCAGGAGATACCCCTCGCGAACATCGACCGGATCGAGGTCATCAGCGGGCCCGGGGCCACACTGTGGGGGGCCAACGCGGTCAACGGCGTGATCAACGTGATCACGAAGGGCGCCGAAGAGACGCAGGGACTGCTCCTGTCGGGCGGCGGTGGGATCGAGCAGCGCGGCTTCGGAACCGTCCGCTACGGAGGGGCGCTAGGCTCCAGGGTTCACTATCGGATCCACGGCAGGGGCTTTGGTCGCGACGCGACGGCGTTGCCCAGCGGCCAGGACGCCGCCGATGCCTGGCACCTGGGGCAGGGGGGATTCCGCATGGATTGGGACGCGTCAAACGTGAACCGCGTCACCCTGCAAGGCGATCTCTACGACGGCCGGATCGGCCAGCCCAGCGCCGGTGACATCGCCGTCAGCGGTGGCAATGTGATGGCGAAGTGGTCACACACGCCCTCCGAAGGGTCGAGTCTCGCAGCCCAGCTGTATTATGACTGGACCCACCGCGACATTCCGGGCACGTTTGGCGAAGATCTCGACACCTACGACGTCGATCTGCAACACCATGCGCGATTGGGCGCCCGGCATGACGTGGTCTGGGGACTCGGCTACCGCTTGATCAACGATCGCGTCGTCAACAGCTCGGCCTTTGCCTTCCTGCCGCCCCACGTCGCGCGACAGTGGTTCACCGGATTCGTCCAGGACGAGATCGCGCTCGTCCCCAACCGGTTGCACGTGGCCCTCGGCACCAAGATCGAGCACAACGACTACACCGGCTTCGAGATCCAGCCCAGCGGCCGTGTGAACTGGAGGCTCGGCCCGTCCGGGACCATGTGGGCGGCTGTCTCGCGCGCGCTCCGAACGCCGTCGCGAATCGACCGGGAGTTCTTCGCCCCCGGCCAACCGCCCTACCTCCTCGCCGGCGGATCGGGTTTCCATTCGGAAGAAGAGCTCGCTTACGAGCTCGGATACCGGCATCAGCGCGGCGCGCTCGCGCTCTCTCTGGCCACGTTCTACAACCGCTATTGCGGGCTGCGCAGTGTGGAGCAGGTCAACCCACCCGCAGCCTTTCCCATCGTCATCGGCAACGGCCAAGACGGCGAGTGCTTCGGAGCGGAGGGGACGGCCGAGTACTGGCTCACCAGCCGGTGGCGGCTGCGCGCCGGCTACACCGAGCTGCGCGTCCATATTTGGCCCAACCCCGGCAGCACTGACACGTCCCGGGGCGCGGCCGAATCCCAGGCTCCCGATCGGCAGTTTCTCCTGAAATCGTCGGTCGATCTGCCCGCGCACCTGAGACTCGACGCCGGGTTTCGGGCAATCGATGACATCACCAATCAGCGGGTCCCGGCGTATGCTGAGCTGAATGCCAAGCTCACCTGGCAGCCGACGCCGAAACTCGACCTCTCGCTCGTCGGGCAGAATCTCTTGCACCGTCGTCACGCGGAGTTCGGCGCGCCGGCCGTGCGTCGGGAGATCGAGCGTGGCGCGTACGGGGCGGTCGAATGGCGCTTCTGAGCGCGCCGTTCGCCCGGGCAGACGGGCGGCGTGGTTCCTGGCGGGTGGCCGAAGGGGCGATCCTTTCGGCGGCGCTGCTGCTCGTGCGGGGGGTGGGGCCCGGTCTGGCCGGGCAAACCGTGCAGGCTCCGGAGTATCAGGTGAAGGCCGTCTTCCTGTTCAACTTCGCGCAATTCGTCGATTGGCCGCCCGCGGCCTTTCCTGACCCCGAAACCCCGCTCGTGATCGGCATTCTGGGGAACGACCCGTTCGAGGGCTTTCTCGAACAGACCATACGCGGTGAGCAGGTACGAGGGCGAGGCTTCCAGGTGCGGCGCTATCACAGCCTGGACGAGATCAAGACCTGCCACATCCTGTTCATCAGTCGGCCGGAGGGGAACCGGCCGGAGGCCATTTTAGCGGGCCTCAGAAACTGGCCGATCCTCACGGTGAGCGACGCCGACGGGTTCGCCGAACGCGGAGGCATGATTCGCTTCGTGACTGACCGGAACCACATCCGGCTGCAGATCAACCTCGATGCCGCGCAAGCGGCAAGTCTGACGATCAGCTCCAAGTTGCTGCGAGTCTCCGAAATCGCCGCGCCGCGGGGGCCTTGAAATGTCCCTGCGCGACTGGCCGATCAAGCAGAAGCTGACCGCGATTCTCCTCCTGATCAGCGGTCTGGTGCTGTTGCTGACGGCCGCTGCGTTCGTGACGTATGAGGTGGTGGCATTCCGACAGATGACGTTGAAGGACCTGTCCACGCTCGGACGCATCATCGCGGCGAACAGCACCGCCTCGTTGGCCTTTGCCAACGAAGCTGACGCGAGAGAAATCCTCTCTGCACTGAGGGCCGAGCCACATGTCGTGGCGGCCGGCCTGTACGACAAGGACGGCCGTGTGTTCTCCCGCTATCCGGCGGACCTACCCGGCGAGACGCTTCCGGCCGTACCAGGCCAGGACGGGTACCGGTTCGAGCAGGGGTACGTGATCGGATTCGAGCCGGTCGCGGAGGTGGGGAATGCGCGCCTGGGCACGCTGTTCCTCAAGTCTGATATGAAGGCCGTGTCCCGCACGTTACGCCTTTCGGCCGCCATTGCCACGGGCGTTATGGGGATCTCCCTGCTGGCGGCCTATCTCCTGGCCGCGGTCCTTCAGGGACGGATCTCGCAACCCATTCTCGCGCTGGCGGAGACCGCGAAGGCGGTCTCCATTCGCCACGACTACTCCGTGCGCGCGTCGAAGCTCGGCGAGGACGAATTGGGCGCATTGACGGACGCCTTCAATCAGATGCTCGGCCGCATCGAGGACCAAGACCGCGCCCTCAGAGAGAGCAAGAGTAAGCTGCAACACTATGCCACGGAGCTCGAGCAGCGGGTCGCGGATCGGACCCACGAGCTCCAGGAGCGCAACGAGGCGCTTCGGCGCAATGCGGCGGAGCTCCTGGCCGCCAACACCGAGCTGGACGCGTTCGCCTATTCGGTGTCGCACGACCTCCGCGCACCGCTCCGGAGCATCGACGGATTCAGCCAGGTGCTGCTGGAGGATTACGGCGCGCAGCTGGACGAGGCGGGACGGGACTCCCTGAAGCGCGTACGCGCCGCCAGTCAGCGCATGGGTACCCTGATCGACGACCTGCTGAAACTTGCCTGGGTCACCCGGGCGGAATTGCGCACCGAGGTCGTGGACTTGAGCGGCATGGCGCGGGATATCGCGGCCGAGCTCCAACGGACGACCCCGGAACGGCGCGTGGAATTCGCGGGTCCTCGAGAATCTGCTCCGGAACAGCTGGAAGTACACCGCCAAACGGGCGCAGCCCCGGGTTGAATTCGGATCCATCGACGGGAACGGAGAGCGGGCGTTCATAGTCCGGGATAACGGGGCGGGCTTCGACATGAAGTACGCGGACAAGCTGTTCGGAGCGTTCCAGCGACTGCACTCCGCGGCCGAATTCGAGGGCACCGGCGTCGGCCTCGCGACGGTCCGCCGCATCATCAACCGGCACGGCGGCCGGATCTGGGCCGAGGGCGCCGTCGATCAGGGAGCGACGTTCTACTTCACGCTGTGATGGCCCGCTCCGCGGGCCCGAGCTTGCTCACCCCCACATCTCCCTGAGGCGTGTTTGCACGTCGATCGGTGCCGCGACAGGACTCCCCAAAGAGTCGGTCGCGTGCAGCGTGCCGTGCGCACGCCGTTCAAATAGCGGCAGCAGAGCATCCGGGATGAAGCGTGTCCGAGGCGCATGGACATGATTGTCTCCATTTGGCCGCCGCCGGGTGTAGAATCGGTGCGGGTGGAGCAGGTACAGATGGTCGCGCGCTCGCGTCATCGCGACGTAGAGCAAGCGGCGCTCCTCCTCGACCTCCTCTGGTGTCCCGGTCGCCATGTCCGACGGTATGCAGCCGTCAACCACGTTGAGCACATACACCACGTCCCATTCCTGGCCCTTAGCGGAATGGATCGTCGAGAGGATGAGATAGTCTTCGTCGAGGTACGGGTCGGCGGCTTCATCCCCCACTGCGTCGGGTGGGTCGAGCGTCAGCTCGCTCAGGAACCGCTCGCGCGTCGGGTAGCCCGCGGCGAGCTGCTCCAGCTGCTCCAGATCAGCCGCGCGCGTGTGCGCCGCGTCGTACAGGCGCTCGAGGTGCGGCTCGTACCAGCGCCGGACCATCCCGAGCTGACCTTGCCAGTCGGTGGTCCCGCGACTGAGCGTACGCATCAGCTCGCAGAACAGCGGCCAATCCGCGCGGGCCGCGGCCGGCACTTCTAGTCCCCCGAGTCCTGCGAAGTCGAACCCCATCCCCTCAAGCCGTTCCTGTACCCGCCGAGCGTGTGCGGGACCGAACCCCGGCAACAGCTGGAGCACGCGAAACCCGGCGACCCCATCCCGGGGGTTTTCGGCCCAGCGGAGCACGCAGAGCACGTCCTTAACGTGCGCCGCCTCGAGGAACTTCAGGCCGCCGTACTTGACGAACGGGATGTTGCGCCGTCCCAGCTCCACCTCCAGCAGGTCGGAGTGATGAGCGGCGCGCATCAGCACCACCTGACGGTTCAGGTCGACGCCCGCCTCACGGTGCTCGAGCACCCACTGGACCACGCAGTCGACCTGCGCCTGCTCGTCCTCCGCCGTTACGAGCGAAGGCCGCTGCTCCGATTGCCGCGG
>QHVD01000019.1 GCA_003222235.1 Gemmatimonadota bacterium
CGGACCACGCAGGTCTCGAACCCGGGGACGGTCGCGAGTCGCAGCGGGTTCACCGCGGTCAGATACTCGATCTGCGCGCGCGCCCCGACGGCCTGCTCGAGCAGCCGCTTCACGGGCGCGGCGTCCGTCACCAGACGAATCTGGAGGTCGGCTCTGGCCTCGCCGGCGACGACGTTCGGCCGCGTCCCCCCCGCAATGACGCCGATGTTCACCGTCGTGTCGCCGAAGAACGCGTCCGTCGGCCAGGCGGCGCGCCGCACGTCGGCGAGCACGTCGAGCAGCGCGTCGATGGCCGATCGCCCCTGCTCGGGATAGGCCGAGTGGGCGGTGACGCCTTCGGTCCGGAGCGTGAGCCGGAGCGATCCCTTGGAGCCGGCGGCGAGCTTGTTGTCCGTCGGCTCGCCGTCGATCAGCCAGCGGCACTCGCGGGCGCGCGGGTGGACGTTCGCCGCGCGCGCGCCGGCGCTCCCCATCTCCTCGTCCACGACGAACAGCAGACCGATCTCGGCCACGCCCTCGGCGCGCAGCCGCTCCGCGGCCGCGATCTGGGCTGCGATGATGCCTTTCGCGTCGCAGGCGCCGCGCCCGTGCAGGAACCCGTCGTCCTCTCGGGCCGGGATGTGCGGCGGCACGGTGTCGAGATGCGTGGACAGGACGACCCACGGTGGGCGGTCCGTTGTCGCCAGCACGTTGGGGCGGCCCGGCAGAGCCTCGAAGACCTCGACCCGGTAGCCGAGGTCGGTCAGGTGGAGCGCGACGAACTGCGCGGCGTCGCTCTCCGCGCCCGACACGGACGGAATGTCCACCAGCCGGTGCGCCAGCGCGACCGGGTCGGTCATCCGCCCGGCTCGACGGCGGCGCCGACCGGTGCCGGCTCGCGCTCGAAGAACGCCTCGTGCAGCCGGCGTACGGCGTCCCGCACCCGGTCCTCCGCGATCACGAATGTGAGGTTGACGCGAGACGCCCCCTGAGAGATCAGCGACACGTTGATGTCCCGCACCGTGGTGAAGATGCGCGCGGCGATGCCCGGCGTCGTGCGAAGCCCTTCGCCGACCACGCACACGATCGCCCGCTCGGGCTCGACGCTCACGTCGCCCAGCGGCCGCAGCTCACCGAGAATCTGGGGCAGCGAGCGGACGTCCTCCAGGGTGAGCGACACGCTGACTTCCGACGTCGTGACGACGTCCACGACGGTGCGATAACGATCGAACACCTCGAACAGCGCGCGCAGGAAGCCGTAGGCTCCGAGCATGCCGGTGGAGGTGATCTGCAGGACCGTGACGCCGGTCTTGTGCGCGATCGCTTTCACGGTCTCTGGCTGGACGTCGGGCTCGGCGGTCACGACCGTGCCGCGGTCCTCCGGCGCTCGCGAATTGCAGATGCGCACCGGAATCCGCTGCTCCATCGCCGGCTGGATCGTCTTCGGGTGCAGCACCCTGGCCCCAAAATAGGCGAGTTCGGCCGCCTCCGCGTAGGAGAGCCGCGGAATCGGGCGCGCGCGCGGCACGACGCGGGGATCGGCCGTCAGGACCCCGCTCACGTCCGTCCAGATCTGGATTTCACCGGCGCGGAGCGCGGCGCCGACGAGCGCCGCCGTGTAATCCGATCCACCCCGGCCGAGCGTCGTGGTTCTGCCGCGCCGCGCCGCGGCGATGTAGCCCCCGAGCACCGGCACGAGCCCGCCGTCGAGCAGGGGGAGCAGCTCGGCCCGCGTACGGCGTTCCGTATCAGGAGCCAAGGGCGTCGCCTGGCCGTGGGCTTCATCCGTGACGATGCAACGGCGCGCGTCCACCGCGCGCGTGGGCAACCCTGCGGCCGCAAGGGTCGCCGCGAGCAGGGAGGCTGCGAGTCGCTCGCCGTGGGACGCGACTTCGTCTCGCAACGCCGCCTGCGCTTCCCACTCGGTCGGCAGGCGCTCGAGCAGCTCGACGATCTCGCGTCGCGCGCGCGCGACTGTGGCGTCGAAGCTCGCCGCCTCCTCCCGGGCGAGCAGGCGCCGGGCGACCTCGCGGTGTCGATCGAGCTGGCCCTCCACACTCTGCCGCGCCCGGCCGACATCCGCCTGGGCGGCGGTCGTGACGCTCGCGAGTAGCGCGTCCGTCATCCCAGCGAGCGCAGACACGACCACCACCGGGCGCGGCCCCCCGTGCATACGGACGATCGTCGCGACGCGCTCGAACGCGCCCGCGTCGGCGACCGAGGTACCGCCAAATTTGAGCACGGTGGGCGCTGGCCCGGCGGGATCGGGCGAATCGGTACGACGTGCCGAGGCTTGCGTCAGCTCACTCAAGGTGTCGATCTCGAGAAGGTCGTCCGGCGTGCCCCGAAATTCCGCGGCGCGCAGGGCGGCTCAAGACTTCAATTGTCGAAAATTGGCTCGAAGGTGCAGCTAGTGCAGCGGTGGACAGGCCCGCTTTCGGCGGAAGATGGAGGGACAAGCGCGGATCATGGAGCGCGAAACTTCGCGACGCCGCCGGCGCCGTGTCAAGCGAGGACGCCGCGGGCTATCGTAGTCTTGCTGTCTTATAAAATGTGCATCTTTTGCACTGATAGCGGTACATTTTTCCAACCTACCTGAATGGGAAGTTGCGTGGCGTCTGCTATTTATTGCATTTTATACACAAATCATGTGACACGCCGGCTGTTGCAGCCGATTCACTCTTGGACAGGAGAATGACATGAAAAGCGCGTTAGCCCTAGCCACTCTCTTCAGCCTGGCCGGGCCGCTGGCGCTGGGGGCGCAAGGGATCCCAGCCGCGCCGGCGGCGTTGGCGACGGACTCGCTGGCGCGGGCCGCGAGCGCCGCGGCGGCCGCGAACACCGTGGCGATCAACTTCGTGTGGACGCTCATCACGGGGTTCTTGGTGATGTTCATGCAGGCCGGCTTCGCCATGGTGGAGACCGGGTTCACGCGCGCCAAGAACGCGGCCCACACGTTCGCCATGAACTTCATGGTGTACGGGATCGCGATGCTCGCCTATTGGGCGGTGGGGTTTGCCCTGCAGGCGGGCGGGCTCGGTCCGCTCTCGACGCTGGGCGGGTTCGACAAGCTCAGCAACGAGTTCGCCATCCACCTGGGCGGGAAGACGTGGGGCCTCTTCGGTCATACCGGGTTTTTTCTGACGGGTGTGGCCTACACGGCGCCGGTATTCGCGTACTTCCTGTTCCAGATGGTGTTCATGGACACGACGGCGACGATTCCCACCGGCGCGATGGCC
>QHVD01000020.1 GCA_003222235.1 Gemmatimonadota bacterium
CCTCGATCGTGCCGCTGCCGGTCACGACGCGATAGTCGCTGGCGTCGACCACGTTGTAGTTCACCGCGTAGCGGGCGCCGCTGGTCGTGGCCGGCGCGATCGACTGCACCTCGTGCAGCGGCCGGATCTCGGTCGCGCACGTCTCGGCCGCCGGCAGGTAGTTGAGGAGCATCGAGCGCTTGGCGCCGAAGACGCAGCCGTTCAGCATCCAGTTGCAGCTGGTGCACTGCTGGAGGTCGACGGCGACCGGGAGCGGGTTGCAGGTGTGTCCGGCGCGCGCGCACGCCGCGGCCCACAGCCCGCCCGCGTACGAGATCTCGTCCCAGCTCTGCTGCGCGACCGGCAGCACGCGCTCGACCCGGTGGTAGTATCGGTCGAGGCTCCGGCGCGTGATCGATGCGGGCCAGAGGCGGCGCCCGAGCGTCCCCTGGCGCTCGAACACGAAGCTCGGCGCGCGCAGCGAGGCGGCGAAGTAGACGACGCTCCCGCCGCCGACGCAGTTGCCCGCGACCACGCTCATGCCGGTGCCGTTGATGAGATCGACGATGCGCGTGTAGGTGTCGAGGCGGAGGTCCTGCGTGAAGTCCTCGCTGGCGAAGCGCGGGCCGCGCTCGAGCATGACGACCCGCGCCCCGCCGGCCGAGAGGTAGTAGGCCGGGATGGCGCCGCCGAAGCCGGTGCCGATGACGACCACGTCGGTGGTCTCGACCGCTGCCATCAGCGCGGATTCCCCCGCCGCGTGGTGAGCGGATGCGTCTGCGCGAGCACCTGGCGGTACGAGAACTCCGGGAAGCGCCACTTGCCGTCGGCCTGCGGCAGCGGGAAGCCGATGGCCACCAGGCCCGGATGGCCGGCGGCGAGCGCGTCGGTCGTGTGGAGGAAGCCGGCCGTGTGGTAGGCGATGAAGACGATGCCCGCGAGCGCGAAGTAGGCGAGCTGGTCGGGGCCGGTGCCGTCGAGGATCTGCACGAGGAGCGTCGTCCGCTGCGCGAAGTCGAGCGACACGAACGGCGGGACGGTCGGGTCGAGGACGATCGCGTTCTGGGCAGCGAACGCGGTCGCGTGCACGTCGAGCCCGGCGGCAAGCCCGGGGAGCGCCGGCCCCGTCCCGGCGGCCGGGAAGCTCATCATCTCGAGGGCGCCCGCCTGCACCGCCCCTGCCCCGGGCGCCGCGCCGGCGATGGCGCGGTCGTCGGGCGACCGCTTCTCGCCCGGGATGAGCGTGTCGGCGAACGCCTCGAGCGTGGCCACGGTCAGCGGATCGCCGGGCGGCGTCTGGGCGAAGGCCGCCGGCGCGCGCACCATCCACGGCCCGGCCTTCCACGCCGCCGCCGCGGCAGCGGCGATCCGCAGCAGCTCGCGCCGGGTGAGGTCGAGGCTCACGAGCAGCCTTCGACCGTGCGCGGGTCGCAGCAGCTCGTGGTGTCGCCCACGGCGGCGCTCCCGCCGCTCGGCGCGCGGCAGGCGGCGGCATCGCGCCGGATCCTGCAGGTCGCGTTCCCCGCCGCGTCGGTGCGGTAGCAGGTGACCGCGCCCGGCCGCCCGCAGGTCGAGCGCGAGGCGCAGCGCACCAGGTCGCCGCTGCACGCCGGCGAGAGACGGCCGGCGGCCACCTCGGCCGCGACCGCGGCGCGCACACAGCGGAGGTAGAGGCCGTGGCGCGCGGCGCTCGCGCAGTCGCACTGGGCGGCGACCGCCGCCCGCGCCGCCGAGACCGCCGGGTCGTCGGCGCACGCCTCGGGCGCCCCGCAGCTCGGATCGCCGAAGCCGCTCCCCGCGGGGAAGCTGGCGCCGCCGCCACCGCCCGGCCCGGCGCCGTAGCTCCGGATCACCAGAGCTAGGTCCGGATCGACCGGCTCGATCAGATCGGCCACCTGCCCCGGGCTGGCCGGCTGGCCGTCGATCGTGAAGTTCATGAGCTCGGCCGCGCCGGTCGAGTTGCGCTTGTTGAACCAGTAGTCGCCGTCCCAGCCGACGATGGTCGGATCGCCGGGGCTCGGCTGCACCCGCCAGTGGTCGAGCTGCCAGTAGCGGCACTTGGGGATCGCGATCGCGAAGCGCGCCGGCTCGGCCGCGAGGAAGTCGATCGCGCCGCCGTTGGTCGCCGTGATGTCGCGCTTCTCGTACTCGACGCAGAGCGGGTCGAAGGCGCAGCCGTCGACGGGCGGCGCCACGCCCTCGCCGAAGTGGTGGATCGCGCCGCATTCGGTGGCAAACGGCGGATCGACGAAGGGCGCGACCGGATCGGCGCACGGTGCACCGACGGGCAACAGCCCGAGCCCCAGCGTGAGCAGAGCCGCGCGGACGGAGACATGACTCATACGCGCCCCCCCAAAAGAACGCGGCGAGTAGACCATCCGGGCTGCCGCTCCTCCAACGCGGAAAGACACGATTTCGTCCCGGCATCTTGGGGGACGCGGCCGACGATCGGCAGGGGAGTGCGAGCCAGGGGGGCTCGCTCGGGACGACCAAATCCCTCACGACGGGATGGGCGCACTCGGTCGACGAGTAAGAGATTCGCCACCCGTCGGTCGGCGTGGAACCGAGATGCCCACCGCGCGGCCGGCGAACACGCCGTCGAGGAGCAAACTAAATCTGCGGGTACCTCATTCCGGGACAACCTCGAGGACGACGTGGCGGTAGCGGTAGCCCCGTCTGCGCCCGGTCCCGTGAACGCCGCGAGCTGGCCGGGAGGCGACGCGGCGCTGCCGCCAGCAGCAGCATCGCCCCGAGGCCGAGCCGTCGGTCACGGCGCAGCGCCGGCAGCAGCCCGAGCAGGAGACCGACGATGATGAGCGAGGGCACGGGGAACCTGCCATGACAGCGGCCAACATTCCCCAGGAGCGCCGCCCGGAGAACGGCGCTACGCGCTCCAACAATGATCCTTGGCGGCGATCTGGCTCGACCCGGTCGGCTCGGTCGCCGCGTGCAGGTGCGCGTCGGCAGCCCGCTACACCAGGCAGGTTGCGGCCGCTTCCCGGGGTGGACCCCCAATGGAGAGCGGTCAAAGGAACCCGCTCGTTTCCAGTCGGCACGTATTGTGCGCTCCACTATTATCTTGGACAGCCTCACGCTCCCAGGGGATAGCCCGCCCGCTCAGCGGACGCTAGTAATGGGGAGAATGATGCGTTCGTCACGGGAAGTGGGTAGGCAACCGGCAGGGCGGGCTCCCGAAACGGTGACGCAGCCCAAGCGGGCCAGGGGATTTGCCCTGCTGGGTCGTCCCGTACACCACCATAGTCGCCATATGCTGATGAGGCAGGGAACCGACCAGCGGGGACAGGAGCCTGCGGAACTCGGGATCGCCGTCGTCCTGCTCATGACCGTCGCGCTCGGGCTGCTCCAGTTCGGCCACGCGTGGATG
>QHVD01000021.1:0-6213 GCA_003222235.1 Gemmatimonadota bacterium
GAGCCATCGACACGCCAACACGCGGATGAAGTGACCGCTCGTGAACAGGAGCACTTCACCCCGGACTGCGCGCACGCGCTCGATCACCCTGTCGGCCCGCGCGCCGATCTGCCGGGGCGTCTCGCCTCCAGGACCGCCGTCCCGGAAGAGCTCCCAGTCGGGACGTTCCGCGCGGATGTCGGCGGTGCGACGGCCCTCGTATTGGCCGTAGTTCCACTCGACCAGGTCAGGATCGACCTGCGCGACCGCGGCGAAGCCGGCGACCTCACACGTCCGGGATGCACGCCGCAGGGGACTCGTGAACACCTTCGCGAACGTCAGTCCCTTCAGCCGTTCCCCGAGCCGGCCCGCGTTGCGCTCGCCGCGTTCGGTCAGCGGAAGATCCGTGAGCCCGGTGTGCTGGCCCGTGATCGTCCAGGCCGTCTCACCGTGGCGCGCCACATACGTGATGGGAAGCCGGCCGCTCATATGGCCGCTCTCGCCATGAGCCCCGCGCACTGGCCCCGCCACGAAGCGGCCGAGCGCGGCCCGAGGCACCCACGACGTTCGGCCATGCGTTGCATCACGCCGAGCGTTCGCAACTGCCGTGCCGTCGCGGAACCGGGATGCCGCGAAGAGGAAACGCCGTCCGTACACGCAGTCCGCGGCGTCGCGGGGCACTGGATGCCGACGCGACGGCAAATGTGACGAGGCGTCGGCGAGTCGATACCCGGCCGCGGCCTGTCCGCATGACGCCTCCTGTCAGCGGAAGCCGTCACGACGCGAAGAGGCGCACTAAGAGCTCTTGCCCGCGGACGCGCTGTCGGGGCTTTCATGACGCTGCCAGGCGCGCACGCCGTCAGTCACGCGCTCGTGGAAGTTCGTCGAGCCCACGACAGCCTCTATGCCTCCGAGCCGCATTCGCTCTCGCACCGGGTCGCGCACACGGGCGAAGGCGACGGTGATACCTCGGCTTTGCGTCTCCCTGATGGTGTTCAGCAGCGCGTCGCACGCGGTGGTGTCGATGAAGTTCACCGAATCTGCATCCAGAAGGACATGCCTCGCCGGAGGGCGGCTTTCAGCCAGCGCCGCTCTCAAACCGTCGCCGAGGTGACCGATGCTCGCGAAGAACAGATCGCCGCCGGGGCGCCATATCAACAACCCGGGGAAGGTGAGCGCCTCGGGGTGGTGCCGGATGTCGCGATAAGCCTCCGTGCCCGGCAGCTGGCCAAGCACCGCGCCGTGCGGGTGGGTGGTTCGATAGATCAACATCACCAGTGCCAGCACCACACCTAGGCCGATGCCCTGGGGGACGCCCAGCGTCAGCTCTCCCGCGACGACGATCGCGGCAACGGCAAATTCCCTGCGGTCTCGGGCGAGCAGGTCCCACAAATAGCCGGGCTTGGAGAGGTGAAGCATTGCTGCGATCACGATCGCGGCCAGCGCCGGGTGCGGCATGCCGCGGAACAACGGGGTCAACAGAACCAGCGTGAGGAAGCAGAAGACCGCCGCGATGACGTTAGCTAGCTGGGTGCGGGCCCCGGCGGCCATGGCCACGGACGTCTTGGACAGGCTCCCGACGACGAGGAAGCCACCGAACAGGCCGCTCAAGATGTTGGCGGGCCCGTGCGCGATCAACTCCTGGTTCGGATCGATGTCGCCGCCGCCCTGCATCGCCGCGGCCTTTGCCCCGCCGAGGGCCTCGGCATACCCGACCAGCACGATGGCGAGCGCACCGGGTGCGAGCTTCTGCAGTATTGTGGGGTCGACGGTGGGCAGCGCGAGATGGGGCACGCCGGACGGCAGGTCGCCGACCACGCTTATGCCAGCGGCTTCACCGCCCAGCAGGGCGACGAGGATCGTGGCCACGGTCGCGACCACGAGGGCCGCGGGTATGCGGGGCGCAGCGTGGCGGAGGAACTGCATCGCTGCGAGGCTCAGCAAACCGGTCAGCACCGGGCCAAGCGAAGCGTCCGGTAGATGCTGGAGCACGAACCAAAGTTTGGTGAAGAAGTTGCCGGACGTGCCGCCGATGCTCAGCAGATGCGGCACCTGGCCAATGATGGTCACGCATACGAGGCCTTCGATGAACCCCCGCATCACCGGCGTGGGGATGAATGCGGCGACCCACCCCATGCGGAGCGCGCCGAAGAGCAGGAAGAAAACCCCGATCAAGATCGCCAGGGTGGAGGTGAGCGAATTGAAGTCCGCAGTTCCCGGTACCGCGATGGAGCCCACGGTCAGCGCGGAGATCAGGCCTGTCGCAGTGTCCGGGCCGACGACGAGCAGGCGTGATGTGCCGAGCAGGGCGTAGGCAATCAAGGGCGGGACGATGGTGTAGAGTCCCATGATGGGCGGCACGCCGACGATGCCGGCATAGGCCATGCCCTCCGGTACCATGACCGCCCAGACCGCGAGGCCGGCCAGGAAATCCGGCAACAAGCCGTCGCGCCGGTAAGCAGGGAGCCAGCCGAGGATGGGCAGCAGCCGCTCGGTCATCGGCCCGGGGCGGATGTTCGCGGCGCTGCACCAGGGCCTCGCCGCGATTCGCCCGGAGCCAGCCTCCGTCGCTCACCCAGCCATCCCCGAACCCCGAAAAGCGACAGCGTGACGACCAACGTGGTGAGGAACAGGCCGATCCCGAGGATCAGAAACACCCGCAACGAGCCGATGCGGTCGATCATCCATTGGAAGTTCATACCGAAGAACCCGGTCAGAAACGTCATCGGCAGGAAGATGGCGGATATGATCGTCAGACGGTTGATGATCTCCGCCTGCTTGTTCGAGACGCTCGTCGCGTAGCTCCCCATGGCATCCCGGATCCGCTGGCGGAGATCGGCGATCTTGTCCATGAGATCCGCGATTCGCTCCGCGTAGTCACGAAAGTACTCCGCCTTCTCGCTCATCCCGGGAGCACCCCCGACGGCGATGGAGAAAGTCGCCACAGCCTCGCGCTGGGGCTCCCAGAGCCGGTGCAATGACGACAGCTGCTGCCGCAGGGCCGAGAGCTGCTGAAGCTGGGCCTCGCGAGGTGTCCGGAGGACCTGATCCTCCAGTTCGTACACCGCCTGCTCGACCTGATCGAGGACTGGGTGGAAGCTCGCGATGAAGTCGTCGAGGACGATCAGAAGGCCCAGCGCGGGGTTGGACGCGATCTCGCCGCCGAAGGTGCCGTACACGCTGTGAGCGCGATCCATCGCGCTGCCCACCCCGGCGCGTACGGTCAGGAGCCAGGACCGCGTGAAGAGGACGTGCACCTCGACCGGCCCACCGGTCGCTCCCGCCGTGAACGTGGATATCCGGACCTGCTTCGCCCCCATCTCGAATCTGGCCCGCTGTCCGAAGCGCGGGAGCCAGGAGCGCGTCGGTTCCTCGAGGCGGAGCACGGATGCCACCGCACCCAGCTGCTCGGCCGATGCGCCGTCGATGTCGAGCCAGCAGAAGCGGCCCGTCGCCAGGCGTTCCTGGAGATCGGCGATCGAGACCGGAGATGCCCCCGTCTTCGCGTCGAAGACAGTGGCGATCACGTCGGTCGATGGGGTCATCCGGAGATGCGGGGTAAGGTCTCGCTTCCTTCCAGGCCTCTACTTGCCCCCCAGCAATCCGCGCTTCGCGGCCGCGAGCTCCCGCAGCTTCTCCTTGGTGACCTTCGGATAGCGGAGACCGAGCGAGGCGGGCGTGTCGATGATCGCAGCCGCGACCACGACCCGGGTGAACCACTTGTTGTCGGCGGGAACCACGTAGCAGGGCGCCTCCTTCGAGGCGGTGTGACGGATCATGTCCTCATAGGCAGCCATGTAGTCGTCCCATGAGGTGCGCTCCTTCGCGTCGTTCGCCGAGAACTTCCAGTTCTTCTTCGGCTCCTCAATCCGTTCGAGGAACCGCCGCTTCTGCTCCTTCTTCGACACGTTGAGGAAGAACTTGCGGATGACGATACCGTTTCGCGTGAGGTAGCTCTCGAAGTTCCGGATGTCTCGGAACCGCTCCTTCCAGATCTTCTTGGTGACGAGCTCCGGCGGGAGCTTCTGCTTCGCGAGAAACTCCGGATGCACTCGGACGACGAGCGTCTCCTCGTAGTAGCTACGGTTGAAAATGCCGATGCGACCGCGTTGCGGAAGGCTCTTCATGCAGCGCCAGAGGTAGTCGTGGTTCAGGTCCTCCGCAGACGGCGACTTGAAAGAGACGACATCGCAGCCCTGCGGATTCACGCCGGACATGACGTGCTTGATCGTTCCGTCCTTGCCGGCCGCGTCCATGGCTTGGAAGACCAGCAGGACGGCCCAGCAGTCCTGCGCATACAGCATGTCCTGGAGATGACCCAGCGCCTCGATGCCCAGCGCGAGCACCTCCTTCGAGCGTGGCTTGTCCTCGGACCCGAAATCGAGCGTGTCGGCGGGGTCGAGGTCCTTCAGCCGGAACCCGTCGCCGTGCGTGACCCTGAACGGCTTCGCGAATGCGCCGGCCTTCTTGATGAGTTCCTCGATTTCCACGGGTCAACGCCTCACTCGCATCCGATGGTCTCCCTCGGCCGCCATGCCTCGCTAGGCCGCACGCCGGAATCGCGAGGTGTCGTCTACGGTGATCTCGACCTGGCGTTGGTCCTCGTCACGAGTCACGAGCCGGCCGAGCTCGAACGCAGCAAGTACCGTGAAGATGGTCACGACAGCGTTTGTCAGCACGAGGCCTGCAACCATCTCGAGTGTGATGCTCATGGTCTTCCCTCCTTGACGAGGCGCGAGTTGCAGACGACGTGCCAAAGGGGGGCCGCCGCCTGCTGGGAGTCCGTTTCGTCGGCCGTGACCCCCCGCCCGCACAGCGAGTTCCTGCGGCCCACCGAGATCGCGCTAGGCCCTGAGAATCCGCCCTACCCGTCGCGCCACGCCCGCGCCGTCATTGCAGGTCGCATGCGCCCATTCTGATGACCACTCGCAGGCGCGCCGCCCCGTGACCAGGTGTGGGCGGGAAGTGAAGTCCTGCCAACGCCTCGTCACATCTGCCGAGACATCGGCACGCGACCCTCGGAAAGTGCCCGGTTCCACGACCGGCGCGCGCCATGAATTGCGCGCCGGACCCTGGCCGATATCGACCGCCGCTCTCGCGGCGCTGCCGACCGATGACCGAACCGTGCATGGTCGGGTCGAACGTAGGGCTGCGATGCCTGGCACGGTCGCTGCAGTAAACATGTGATCGAACCCGGCGCGCACTCGAATGCGCGTCTTGATTGCCGATGAATCGGTGGAGCGCGCACAGCGTCGTGACGAGGCCGCCAACGCACGTCTTCGCATGTTGGCGGACGGCGGTTCGGAGAGCCTAGTGGAGCGCGGAGAAGCGTCTGCCTCGCGATCTGCGGACGGCACACTCATGATTCGCCTGGCCGGACCCTGGTACCTGCAGGGTGGGTTGCCGTCGCCGGAGGCGTTGCAGCACGAGCTGCATGGACAACCCCCCACGCGAGTTACCTTCGATGCGACCGTGCTGCGCGGCTGGGATTCGAGCCTCGTCAACTTCCTCGTGCACGTGGTCGAGCCGTGCCAGGAGCGGGGCGTTCCGGTGGATCAAGAGGGGCTCCCCTCGGGCGTGCGGCGGCTGATCGCGCTCGCCGAAGCGGTGCCCGAGCGCAAAGGTGCCCGCGCGAAGGCCGTTCCCCCGCCCATCCTCGACCGTATCGGCCTCGTTTGGATCCGGGGTATCGAGTCCCTGACTGCCATCCTCTCGTTCCTCGGCGACGTCACACGGGCGCTCGGTCAGCTCGTGCGAGGGAGGGCACGCTACCGATCAGTCGACCTGCTGCTGCTGATCCAGCAAGCGGGAGCAGAGGCTCTGCCGATCGTCACCCTCATCAGCTTCCTCGTGGGTTCGATCTTCGCCTTCGTGGGCGCAGTGCAGCTCCAGAAGTTCGGGGCGGGAGTGTACGTCGCCGACCTCGTCGGGATCGCGATGGTACGCGAGATGGGCGCCGTCATGACCGGCATCGTGCTGGCGGGTCGCACCGGCGCCGCCTACGCGGCGCAGCTCGGGACCATGAAGGTGACTCAGGAGACCGACGCGCTCACCACGATGGGGCTCTCCCCGCTCGAGTTCCTCGTCCTGCCGCGCATGATCGCGCTCGGCCTGATGATGCCCCTGCTCTGCCTGTACGCCGACGGCGTCGGCATCATGGGCGGGGCGGCGGTGGCCGTCGGGATGCTCCACGTCCCGCCGGTCACGTACTTCGGACGGATCGAGTCCTCGGTG
>QHVD01000021.1:6237-7764 GCA_003222235.1 Gemmatimonadota bacterium
CCGCGGTCTACGGGGTGCTGGTAGCGTTCTCTGGCTGCCTCCGTGGGCTCCAGTCGGGAGCCAGCGCCTCGGCGGTGGGTGACGCGGCGACCAGCGCGGTCGTCACCTCGATCGTTCTCATCATCACGGCGTGCGGCATCTTCGCGGTCACGTTCTACATCCTCGGGATATGATGGTGGAAAAAGAGGCCCACATCGCCGTACGGGACGTCACCATGGCGTTCGGGAGCTTCGTTCTGATGCACGACCTCGACTTCACCGTGCGTCACAATGACATCTTCATCATCATGGGGGCGAGCGGAAGCGGGAAGAGCACCTTGCTCCGTCACATGGTCGGCCTGAACGAGCCGGTCCACGGAGAGGTCTTCTACGGGGGTGCGAATTTCACGCGCGCCGAGCCCGTGGAGCGCAAGCGGCTGCTCCGCGGCGTCGGCATCCTCTACCAGGGCGGAGCGCTCTTCAGCTCGATGACGTTGGCGGAGAACGTCGGCCTGCCGCTCGCCGAGTACACGAGCCTCACACCCGCAGAGGTCCTCGAGATCGCGTCGCTGAAGCTCGCACTGGTCGGGCTCAAGGGCTTCGAGGACTTCTACCCCTCGCAGCTGAGCGGCGGCATGGTGAAGCGCGCGGGCCTGGCGCGAGCGATGGCGCTGGACCCGAAGATCTTGTTCTTCGATGAGCCGTCGGCCGGTCTCGATCCGATCAGCTCCCGGCTGCTCGATGACCTCATCCTGGAGCTCCGCGAGAGCCTCGACGCGACCATCGTCATCGTGACGCACGAGCTGGCGAGCATCTTCGCGATCGGTACCAACAGCGTCTTCCTCGACGTCGAGACGCGGACCATCGCCGCGAGCGGCCCGCCGCAGGAGCTGCGTGATCACTGCGACAACCCCAGGGTACGTCGCTTCCTCACCCGGGGTACGAACGGCCAGATCGAGAGGAGTTCCGCTCGTGGGTAGGAGAGCGAGCTCGGCCGTTATCGGGGCCTTCGTCCTGAGCGCCATCGCGCTCGCCGTGATCGGGATCACGATCTTCGGCTCGGGGAGGCTATTCAGGAAGACCACGACCTTCGTCATGTACTTCCCGGGATCCGTCGACGGGCTCAACGTCGGCGCGCCGGTCAAATTCAAGGGGGTGGAGATCGGGTCCGTGACGCAGATCCGCATCAACCTGGGTGAGTACCGCACCGAGGACGCCCGCATCCCGGTGTCCGTCGAGATCGACGACACCCGGGCGACGCAGGAGGGCGCCAAGACCAACGAGGACTACGTGCGCCCGTTGATTCACGACCGGGGGCTCCGAGCCCAGCTGCAGCCGCAGAGCCTCCTGACCGGTCTGCTCTTCGTGCAGCTCGACTTCTTTCCCGACACGCCGATCGTAACGGTCCTGCCCCCCGACTCGCCGTACCGCGAGATCCCGACCGTGCCAACAACGCTCGCGGAGGTGCAGCAGACGATCACGCGCGTCCTCGCCAAGCTCGAGAAGGCGGACATCGAAGGCATGCTCACCACGGCACGCGAGGCACTCG
>QHVD01000074.1 GCA_003222235.1 Gemmatimonadota bacterium
CCAAGTGGTGCCGGGCATCCCGTGCAGAATCGCGCGTACCTCCTCGCGCGTGAGCACCACCGGCACCCGCGCCGGCCGCTTGGCCCGCACCAGTGTCTCGAGCCAGCCGACCTTGGCCCCAAGGACCTCGTCATACAGAAACAGGATCGCGGACAACGCCTGATTTTGCGTCGAGGCACTGACCCGCCCGTCGCTCGCCAGGCTGGAGAGGAACTTGGTGACATCGGTCTGGCCGAGCTCGCGCGGATGCCGCAGGCCCGAGAATCGGATGAAGCGCCGCACCCACCAGGCGTACGCCTGCTCGGTGCGCCGGCTGTAATGGCGCACCCGGATGGCCTGGCGCAACTGCGCCATGAGCCGCGGCGATGAAGCCCGACCGCCGGCGATGGGAGAGGCCATTCGTGAACCGTAGCAGGGGCGGTCGCGATTCCACGTACCCAAACCTTGCGCGACGTTGCGGAGTGTCGCCGAAGGACGAATGGCCTTCACCCCTGGGACCCCCATCAAAGGAAGGCGGGGGCGCTATGAAGGGTCTCAATCTTGTCGCGCGTTGCACGGCTCACGGGAAGGGTCATGGAACGAACCGCCGACGCCTAACACCTGACACCCCGGCACCTGCCTCACACCGGCTTGTACACCCCCCACACCCCCCGCATCACGTCTGAGATCTCGCCGACCGTACAACGCGCTCGCACGGCGTCGATGATCGGCTCCATGAGCGGCGCGGTGGCGTCGCGCGCAGCCGACTCGAGAGCGCCCAGCACACGTTTCACGTTTCCCTTTTCCCGCTTCCCTCGCAGTTCGACGACCCGCCGCCGCTGCACCGCCGCGAGCGCGGAATAGTCGGGCGCGGGCACGGAAGGGATCGTCACGTCGTCGGCGTACTTGTTCACACCCACCACCACCGTCTCCTCCGACTCGAGCGCCTTCTGCTGCTCGTAGGCGCTCCTGGCGATCGCCGCCTGGAACACCCCCCGCTCGACCGCCCGCGCCGCGCCGCCTGCGCCCTCGATCTCGGCGATCAGCGCCCGTGCCTCGCGCTCCAGCCGGTCGGTGAGATGCTCCACATACCAGCTCCCGCCCGCCGGATCCACCGTATCGGGGACGCCCGTCTCATGGGCGAGCACCTGCTGGGTCCGGAGCGCCAGGGTCGCGCTCTGCGCCGTCGGAAGCGCCAGAGCCTCGTCGTACGCATTCGTATGCAGCGACTGGGTGCCGCCCAGCACCGCGGCGAGCGCCTGAATCGCGACCCGCACGATGTTGTTCTGGGGCTGCTGCGCGGTGAGCGTCGAGCCTCCGGTCTGGGTGTGGAACCGGAGGCGACAGGCTGCATCGCCGGCGTTGAACTTCTCCTTCATGAGACGCGCCCACAGCCGGCGCGCCGCCCGGAACTTCGCGACCTCCTCGAACAGGTCCGTGAACGCCGCGAAGAAAAACGAGAGCCGCGGCGCGAACGCGTCGACGCCCAACCCCGCCGCCACGGCCCGGCGCACGTACTCGAGCCCGTTCGCGAACGTGAACGCGAGCTCCTGCACCGCGGTCGCGCCGGCTTCGCGCATGTGATAGCCGGAGATCGAGATGGGGTTGAAGCTCATCCCCTCGGCGTGCACGAATCGGAACACGTCCGTGACGAGGCGCAGCGACGGCTCGATCGGGTAGATGTACGTGCCGCGGGCGATGAACTCCTTCAGGATGTCGTTCTGCACCGTCCCCTGGAGCCTGGTGCGCGGAATACCCTGCTCCTCGCCCACCGCGACGTACATCGCGAGGAGAATCGGCGCCGTCGCGTTGATGGTCATCGAGGTCGAGACCCGGTCGAGCGGAATCCCGTGGAACAGCCGCTCGAGGTCGTCCACGGTGTCGATCGCTACGCCGGCGCGCCCCACCTCGCCCTCGGCCGTGGGATGGTCCGAGTCGTACCCCATCTGGGTCGGGAGGTCGAACGCCACCGAGAGGCCGGTCTGGCCCGCGGCGAGGAGATGACGAAACCGCGCATTCGTCTCCTCGGCCGTCCCGAAGCCGGCGTACTGACGCATCGTCCACAGCTTGCCACGGTACATCGTGGGATGGACGCCGCGAGTGAACGGGAACGCGCCGGGAGCCGCGAGGTCGCGCTCCAGATCGCCTCCCCAGTCTTCGGGCCCGTAGACAGTCTTGCGGTCGGTCATGCGGGAACGGACTCGGTGGAGAGAATCTCGGAGGCGAAGGCGACGTCGGCCTTGCTGCCGATGAAGAGCGGGGTCCGCTGGTGCAGGCTCTTCGGCACGAGGTCGAGAATCGGCCGCCGCCCGTCGGTTGCCGCACCCCCCGCCTGCTCCACGACCAGCGCGAGCGGCGCCGCCTCGTACAGCAGACGGAGCTTCCCTTCCGACGACCTGGTGTCGGCGGGATAGAGAAATATCCCGCCCGAGATGAGGTTGCGGTGGATGTCGGCGACGAGCGAGCCGATGTAGCGCGCGTTCTTCGCCTGCATCCGCCCCCCCCCGTCGCCGTTCTTGAACGCCGCCACGGCGCGCTGCACCGCCGGCGTCCAGCGGTTCCAGTTGCTCTCGTTCACGCTGTAGTACTTCCCGGTCTCGGGCGTCCGGATGTCGGGATGCGAGAGCAGGAACTCGCCGATCGTCGGATCGAGCGTGAAGCCGTGCACCCCCTGCCCCGTGGTGTACACGAGCATCGTGCTCGAGCCGTACAGGATGTAGCCCGCGGCGACCTGCTTGCGCCCCACCTGGAGACAGTCCGCGAGGCTGGGCTCGCCCTTGCGGGCGGTGACGCGCCGGTGGATCGAGAAGATCGTGCCGATGGAGACGTTCACGTCGATGTTGGTGGAGCCGTCGAGCGGGTCGTACAGGATCACGTACTTGCCGCGCCGCGACGCCGGCGGGCACAACATCGGCTCCTCGTCTTCCTCTGAGACCGCGATGCAAACGCGGCCCGTGTGCTGGACCGCGTTCTGGACGGCGTCGTGCGCGAACAGGTCGAGCTTCTGCTGGAGGTCGCCGGAAACGTTGACCGCGCCGGCCGAGCCGAGGATGTCGGTCAGTCCGGCGCGGCGCACGTGACGGGAGATGATCTTCGCCGCGAGACACAGGTCGTAGAGCAGGTTCGACAGCTCCCCCGTGGCCTCCGGGTGCAGCCGCTCCTGCTCCATGATGAACCGCTCAATCGTGATGATGGACGTCGATGTGTGCGGCATGGCCGTCGGTCGTGAAGGTGATCGTCCCCGCCTGATCCGTGCGGTAGATCTCGCTGCCCCAGCGTCGCAGCCGTGCCAGCACCGCGGGCGCCGGATGGCCGTAATGGTTGTGCGCCCCGACGCTGATCACGGCTTCGCGCGGGCGGAGCTCGGCGAGCCACGCGTCGGACGTCGCGCTGGCCGAGCCGTGATGCCCAACCTTGAGCACCTCCACCTGGCCGACCCGCCCCGCGAGACGCCCCTCGACCGGCAGCCCGGCGTCGGCCTGGAACAGAAGCCGCACGCCCCCGTAGCTCACCCGCAGCACCACGCCGTGCTCGTTCACGTCGAGCGGGAGCGCGAGCCACAGGCTGTCCGGGCTCAGCACCTCGAGCGTCACGCTGTCGAGCTCGATCCGGTCGCCGCGACGCGCCGGATGCCAGCGGGACCCAGCGGCCTCGACCGCGGCCAGGAACTCGAGATAGAGCGGACGGCCGAGCGGCTCCCCCGGCTCGAGCACGAGCGCCGGGTGGAACGCGTCCACCACCGCCGGCAACCCGCCCAGGTGGTCCGCGTCGCCGTGCGTCGCGACCGCGAGCGCCAGCCGCCTGGCTCCGTGACGCCGCAGGAACGGGATCACCACGCGCCGGCCGGCGTCGCTCTCGGGAGTGCGGGGGCCGCCGTCGATCACGATCCAGCGCCCGGCCGGCGTCCGCAGCACGGCGGCGTCGCCCTGCCCTACATCCAAAAAATGTACCGACAGACAACGGCATTCGTCGAGTGAGACGACGCCGCGCAGGGACGTCGCGACTAAGACCGTGGTCAGGAACGCGATGCGCGCGGCGACGAGCCAGGGACGGCGCGGCGTGGTCCACAGCCACCAGGCCGCGGCGGCGACGCCGAGCCAGACCGCGGCCGCCCCCCACCCGGCGATCATCACCACGTGGCCGCCCGGGACGGCCGCGGCGCCTTGGGCAATGAGATCGAGCAGGGCGAGGCCAAGTCCCGACCCGGCGGCCACGAGGCTCGCGAGCCAGGGCCACAGCCAGGACAATGCGAGCGCCAGCACCAGCCCCGGCACCGCGACACCAGCGAGCGGGATCGCCACGAGGTTCGCGAGCACGCCGATCGGCGCCACGGTGCCGAACGCGAACGCGGTGATAGGCGCGGTGACGATCGTCGCCGCGAGCGCGGGCGCCACGAGCCGCACCGGCCACCGGAACCGCTCGGCCGCGCGACGGGCCCAGATCACCGACGCGACCGCCGTGACCGAGAGCCACGCCCCGACCGAGCGCACCGACCAGGGGTCGACAAGCATCACGAGTAGGGCCGCGAGGGCGATGGTGCCCGCGGGAGCCGCAACCCGCTGCCGCAAACGCGAGACGCCGCCGAGCGCGCGGGGAAACCGAGCAGCCAGACGTATCCGAGGAGCAGGACCGCGGCCGCCGCGAGACGGGGGCGCGGACCGAGCCCGGTGAGGCCCAGCACCACGCCGAGCCACGCCGCGATGAACCCGACGTGCAGACCCGAGATGGCGAGCAGATGCGCGAGGCCGGCCTGCGCGTAGCGCTCACGCACGTCCGGGTCGAGCCCGGTGCGGTGCGCGATGACCAGCGCATCGACCATCGGCGCCCGCGCTCCGAAGAGGGTGTCCGCCCGCCCAACGACGCGGTCGCGCAGCCCGCCCCGCCCGCGCCGCGTCGAGTCGAGCAGCCGGGCGCGCCGCACCACCAGCACGCCGCGATCTTTTGACCCCTCCTCGGCCCACCGCCCGGCCACCACCCAGGTCGTTCCGCCGGGCGCGCGCAGAGCGTCGGGCCACCGCAGCCGCAACGCGCCACCGCACGCGCCGGCGACCGCCTCCGCATCCACAACACCGCCGCCCGCGGGAGCGGGATCCTCGAGCCGCACGATCGCCGCGCGAGTCCCCACCCCGTCCCCCGCACGCCCCCACTTCCCGACGCAGTCGGCGGCTCTCTCACGGTCCGCCGCACCACCCCACAGGAGACCGGCCACGAGCATCACGCCCGTCGCCGCTCCTAGCGGCGCTCGCCGCTCCACGAGCAAACCGCCGGCGAGCACCGGTAGGCCTACCCACCCTCCCAACCCCCACGCCCCGAAAAAGGAAAGGCCGACCCACAGGCCGGCCCCGAACGCGACGGCGATCCACACGATCGGCGGCCGCACGGGAGGGGGGCCGCCTCAGCGGGCTACATGAGCTGCGCCGGCAGCGCCCCGCAGCGCGGCGCCAGGCTGACCTTGCGGAAGGCCTCGAGCAACACGACGTCGAGCCGCGCCCGTTCCTGGTCGGTGTCGAGGCTCAGCTCGGTTAACACCTCGCCCTGGCGGGTCGAGACGTAATGGGGTGACAGCCGGTTGAGTGCGTACACCACCACGTCGCCCCGGCACATGTCGCAGCCGCAGAACCGCTGCAGCTGGGGCCGGAGCTTCTCGTATTCGCGACTCACCACTTCCCAGGTGACGTTCGTTACCCCACGACGGCGATCCCCCCCTTCTCCCCCTCACTCTCCAAGGGCCACGCCGTGAAGGTCGAGCCCGTCGTTCCCGTGAGGCGGACGCGGGCGTAGGTCCCGATCCACTCGTCGGGGCCCTCGAGCAGCGCCACCTTGTTCGTCCGGGTCCGTGCCTGCAGCAGCGCGCCGCGCTTCGCTCGGCCCTCGACCAGGACTTCGTGCGCCGTGCCGACGAGCGCGACGTTCTTCCGCTTCGCCCCGCACCGCACCGCGGCGACGAGTCGCTCGAGCCGCTCGCCCGCCACGTCGTCCGCCACGTGGTCCTTGAGCTTGAGCGCCGGCGTCCCCTCGCGCGGCGAGTACTTGAAGGTGTAGGCGTCGTCGAAGCCGACCTCTTCCACGAGGGACAGAGTCTCCTGGAAGTCGTCCTCCGTCTCCCCGGGGAACCCGACGATGATGTCGGTCGTGAGCGCGATGCCGGGCACGGCGCCGCGCAGCGCCGCCACCACCGCGAGATACCGCTCGCGGTCGTAGCGCCGCAGCATCCGCTTGAGCACGCGCGAGCTGCCGCTCTGCACCGGCAAATGCACGTGCTCGCACGCGGCGGGCGTGCCGGCCAGGGCCGCGAGCACCCGGTCGGTGAAGTCCGTGGGATACGGGGAGGTGAACCGCAGGCGCCGGACCCCCGGCACCGCGCCCACGGCGCGCAGCAGGTCGGCGAAGTCGTGCTCGCCGTCGTGATAGCTGTTGACGGTCTGGCCAAGCAGCGTCACCTCGGTTGTGCCGGCGGCGGCGAGGTCCCGCGCCTCGCGCACCACGTCAGCCAACTTGCGGCTCCGCTCGGCTCCGCGCGTCATCGGAACGATGCAGAAGGTGCACCGATAATCGCAGCCCCGTTGCACCGTGACGAACGCCGAGACGCGCTCACCGCGTGCCGGCGGAACGTCCTCGTAGTGCTCCCAGGTCTTGAACTCGACCTCGGCCGCGCGCTCGCCCTGGTGCGCGCGGGCGATGAGCTCCGGCAGCCCGCGGTAGCCGTCGGGCCCGATCACGAGGTCCACCTGCGGCACCCGCTCGAGCAGTCTGGGCCCGAGGCGCTGGGCCATGCACCCCACGACGCCGAGTACGCGCCCGGGTCGCTTGAAGCCCTTCAGCTCGCCCAGGCGGCTCAGCACCCGCTGCTCCGCATGGTCGCGCACCGCGCACGTGTTCACCAGCAACACGTCCGCCGCGGCGGGATCGTCGGTTCGGACGAAGCCCTCGCGAACGAGGACCCCGACGATCAGCTCGGAGTCCGCAACGTTCATCTGGCAGCCGTACGTCTCGATGTAGACGCGTCGCATGTTACAACACCATCACCTCGAACCGGGGACGCCCGCTCCAATCGGCGATTGGAAGATAGACGGAGAGGTAGTCTTCCGTCACGACTTCCACCTTGCCCTCTCTGCGGCCGCTCACCACGCCGTCGGCCGACCTTCGCGTCCGGCGCGCGCGGTAGGCGCGTTGCTTCGTATCGCCGAGCTCCCGCAGCTCGCGGGCGCGCTCCTTCACAGCCCCGGGCGGGAGCTGGGCCTGGAGCTTCGCCGCCGCAGCGCCGGGCCGGACGCTGAACGGAAACACGTGCAGATACGTGAACGGCAGCGCCTCGATCAGCCCGACCGTCGCCTCGTGGTCGGCGTCCGACTCCCCCGGGAACCCGGCGATCACGTCCGCGCCGAGACCGAACACCGGGAGCCGCTCCGCCAACCAGTCGATGCGCGCCCGGTAGGACTCCGCGGTGTACCAGTGCCGGCCCATGCGCTTGAGGACCCGGTTCGATCCCGACTGGAGTGGTGCGTGGAGGTGCGCCGCCACGTGGCGCGGAGCCTCGATCAGCAGCCGGGCGATGGTGTCATCGACCTCGGTCGCTTCGATCGACGAGAGGCGGAAGCGGATTTCCGGGACGGCGGCGATCAGCGCCTCGAGAAGAGCTCCCAGTGTAGACTGACCCCGGGCGCCAGCCCAGGACTCACCCCGGGCGCGAGCCCGGGGAACACCCAGAGCAACGGTCGTGGGCTTTTCGTTGACCCCGGGCTCGCGCCCGGGGTCGGTCAAGCCCCGCTCTTGTCCGTAGGTCCCGA
>QHVD01000075.1:0-5777 GCA_003222235.1 Gemmatimonadota bacterium
CGGGCCGGTGCGGGCCCTGGTGGTCATCTCGGTCGGGTTCGGTTGCGTCCACCTCGCCAACCCCAACGCCACGCTGTTCAGCATCGCCAACATCGTCGTGGCGGGCGCGTGGCTCTCCGTGGCGTTCTTCTCGCCGGGCGGAATGCCGCTCGCCTGGGGACTGCACTTCGGGTGGAACGGCGCGCTGTCCCTCCTGTTCGACGCGCCGGTGAGCGGGTGGGCCTTCGACGTCCCGGGCGTGGACTACGCACCCGGGTCGCGGGGGTGGATCGACGGGGGACGCTTCGGACCGGAGGGCGGTCTCGCGGCGACGGTCGCGCTCCTGGTCGGGACCCTCCTCGTGCTCGGCCACGGCACCAGGTCGCGGCCGGGGTGGCTCACCGCGTGAGCCGCGTCGCGGTCGTCGGCGCCGGAACGATGGGGAGCGGGATCGCGGGATCGCGCAGGTGTTCTCGCAGCGTGGTTGGGACACCGTGCTCCTCGACGTGGCGCCCGAGCTGTTGGACAAGGCTCGTGGCACGATCCGTACGAACCTGGAGCGCCAGGTGGAGAAGGGCGCGCTGAGGCCGGAGGAGCGCGATGCGGTGCTGGCCCGGATCCGCACTGGCACGGGCCCCGAGGCCGTGGGCGACGCGGAGCTCGTGGTGGAAGCCGCGACCGAGAACCCCGCCGTCAAGTTCAAGATCTTCCGCGACCTCGACCGGACCGCCCCGGCCGGCGCGGTGCTCGCGAGCAACACGTCGTCCATTTCCATCACTGCGATCGCCGCAGAGACCCGGCGCGCCGACCGGGTGATCGGGATGCACTTCATGAACCCGGTCCCCGTGATGCGGCTTGTCGAGGTGATTCGCGGGCTCGAGACGTCGGACGAAACGGCCAGGCGCGTCCTGGACGTCGCGCGCGCGCTCGGCAAGTCGCCGGTCGAGGTGAACGACTCGCCCGGGTTCGTCTCGAACCGCGTACTGATGCCGATGATCAACGAGGCGATCTTCTGCGTGCAGGAGGGAGTCGCCACGCCGGAGGCGGTGGACGCCGTGATGAAGCTCGGCATGAGCCATCCGCTCGGGCCGCTTGCCCTGGCGGACCTGGTGGGACTCGACGTGTGTCTCGCGATTCTCGAGGTGCTGCAGCGCGACCTGGGGGACGACAAGTACCGGCCGGCGCCGCTGTTGCGGAGGATGGTCGCGGGCGGGCGGCTGGGGCGGAAGAGCGGGCGCGGTTTCTATGTCTATCGCGATTGAGACGGCCGGCCTCTCCGAGACGCAGCGCCAGATCGTGGAGCTGGCACGCGAGTTCGCGCGCACCAGGATCGAGCCGCACGCGGCGGAGTGGGATCGGACGAAGCATTTTCCCCGCGACGTCATCGCCGAGCTCGGGCGGCTCGGCTTCCTCGGCATGGCGACGCCCGAGGAGGACGACGGGATGGGCCTCGACGCCGTCACTTACCTCCTCGCACTCGAGGAGCTCGCGGCGGGCGACGCCAGCATCGCCGTATCGGTCGCCATCCACAACGCGATCCCGACCACGATGCTGGTGCGGCACGGGAGCCCCCCCCAAAAGGAGCGCTGGCTCAAGCCGATGGCCCGGGGCGAGCTGCTTGCGGGATTCGCGCTCTCCGAGCCCGGATCGGGCTCCGATGCGGCCTCGCTCTGCGCCCAGGCCGTGCGGGACGGCGCCGACTGGGTGCTGTCGGGCGCCAAGGCGTGGGCGACGAACGGCGGCACGGCTGACGTGATGATGATCATGGTGCGCACCGACCGGCCCGGAGCGCGCCGCGGGGCCAAGGGGATATCGACGTTCATTGTGCCGACCGACGCCGCCGGTTATCGTCCGGGGAAGCCGGAAGACAAGCTGGGGCTGCGCGCCTCCAACACGGTCGCGATCGCGCTGGAGGACGTGCGCCTGCCGGCGGAGCACCTCCTGGGCGAAGAAGGGCTGGGGTTCGTCTACGCCATGGAGGGGCTCGATGTGGGCCGCCTCGGGATCGCGATCCAGGCGGTGGGCATCGCGCGCCGGGCTCTGGAGCATGCCCTCGCCTACTGCGCCGAGCGCAGGCAGTTCGGCCGGCCGTTGCGCGAGTTTCAGGCGGTGCAGTTCAAGCTGGCCGACATGGCCACGCGGGTAGAGGGGGCGCGGGCGCTGGCGCACGCGGTGGCCGCCCGCAAGGACCGAGGCGAGGAGATCACGATGCAGGCGAGCATGGCCAAGCTGTTCGCCTCCGAGACGGCGATGTGGGTGACGACGCAGGCCGTGCAGCTGTTCGGCGGGTACGGGTATATGCGGGATTTTCCGGTGGAGAAGCTGTTCCGCGACGCCAAAGTCACCGAGATCTACGAGGGCACGAGCGAAATCCAGCGGATCGTCATCGCCCGCGACCTGTATCGGGGGGCTTAGCGTGGGCTCTCACGCGCTCGGCCTGCTGCCGCCGCCGCTTGTCTGAGCGCATCTACGTCGGAGCCGACCACGCCGGGTTCCAGCTCAAGCAGCGGCTGCTCGCGGAGCTGACGCGGTTGGGCTACGAGCCAGTGGACGTCGGGCCGAAGGCGCTCGATCCGGCGGACGACTATCCCGACTACGCGAGGCCACTCGCGGAAGCCGTGAGCCGGCACGTGGCGCAGCGCGGGGTGCTGACCTGCGGCACGGGTCTCGGGATGGCGTACGTCGCCAACCGGTACCCGGGCGTGCGCGCAGCCGTTGCCTGGAGCCCGGAGGTGGCGGAGCTCGCCCGCAAGCACAACGACGCGAACGTGCTCGTGCTGCCGGCGCGGTTCGTGAGCGAGGAGGAAGGCATGGAGATCCTGCACCGCTGGTTGGACACCCGGTTCGAGGGCGGCCGCCACGCGCGGCGCGTCGCGAAGATCGACCATGATTGACCGCCGCGCGCCGTTGGCCAGCGCGGATCCGACCGTCTACGCGCTGGTCCGCCGTGAGGTCGAGCGGCAGGAGAACGGGCTCGAGCTGATCGCGAGCGAGAACTTCGCGACCGTCGCCGTGATGGAGGCGATGGGCACCGCGCTCACGAACAAGTACGCCGAGGGGCTCCCCGGGAGGCGCTACTACGGCGGCTGCGAGGTGGTGGACGAGGTGGAGCAGCTCGCCATCGACCGCGCCAAGGCGCTGTTCAAGGCCGAGCACGCCAACGTGCAGCCGCACTCCGGCGCCCAGGCGAACATGGCCGCCTACTTCGCGGTGGCGAAGCCGGGGGACACGCTGCTCGGGCTCGCGCTGCCGCACGGCGGCCACCTCACCCACGGCTCCCCCGTCAACTTCTCGGGCACGCTGTTCCGCGCGACCTCGTACGGCGTGCGGGAGGACACGGGCCGGATCGACTACGACCAGGTGCGCGCCGTCGCGCGCCGCGAGCGGCCGCGGATTCTGGTGGGCGGCGGGAGCGCCTACGCCCGCGTGATCGATTTCGCGGCGCTGCGAAGCGTCGCCGACGAGGTCGGCGCGGTCCTCGTCGTGGACATGGCGCACTTCGCCGGGCTCGTCGCGGCGGGGATTCACCCCTCGCCGGTGCCCCACGCGCACATCGTCACCACGACGACGCACAAGACGCTGCGGGGCCCGCGTGGCGGGCTGATCCTGTGCGGGGAGGCGTACGCCAAGGACGTGGACAAGCAGGTATTCCCTGGGATCCAGGGTGGCCCGCTCGAGCACGTCATCGCGGCAAAGGCGGTGGCGCTGGGCGAGGCGCTCACCCCCGCGTTCAGGGAGTACGCGATCCAGGTCGTGAAGAACGCGCAGACGCTGGCGGCGGCGCTGAGCGACCGCGGCTACGCAATCGTCTCGGGCGGGACGGACACGCACCTGATGCTCGTCGACCTCCGGTCGAAGGGCCTCACCGGCAAGGAAGCGCAGGCGTTGCTCGACCGCGCCCGGATCACCGTCAACAAGAACACCATCCCCGGCGACCCGCAGTCTCCGTTCGTGACGAGCGGCATCCGGATCGGCACGCCCGCCGTCACGACGCGCGGCTTCACCGAGGCCGAGATGGTGAAAGTGGCCGACTTTATCGACGAGGTGCTCATGAAGAAGGATGACGACACGATCGCGCGGGTTCGGGGCGAGGTGCAGGAGCTTGCCGCCGAGTTCCCGCTGTACGCGCCCGCGCGCCGGCGTGCGGTGGCCCCCCGTGGCTGAGAGCGGCCAGGGGTCGTCCGGCCGGTCCTCCCGGGCGTCGGGGGGCTTCACGGTGCATCTCGCCGAGGAGCTCGAGGTCTACTTCAACGAGGTGGCGCACGGCCGGCCGGTGGGGTTCGTCTCCTCGTCCAAATGGAAGCCCCCCACCGACATCTACGAGACCGACGACGCGCTCGTGGTTTACATGGACATCGCGGGGATGCGCGCAGAGGACTTCAGCGTCCAGCTCGCCGACGGCATCCTCACGATCTCGGGGGAGCGCCCGTCGCACCGCGTCGAAGGGAAGCCGCACTACCACGCGATGGAGGTCCAGGTCGGGCCGTTCGAGCGCCGCTTCCGTCTCCCCGCTCCCGTCGATCCGGAGAGCATCCAGGCGAGCTACGAGGGCGGCTTCCTGGCCGTGCGGCTCGCCAAGCTCCCGGCGCGGCTCTCCGGCCCGCAGTCGGTGAAGGTGCAGTGATGGAAGACAGACTGCCGATTCTGCCCCTCGGCCAGCTGGTCGTCTACCCGCACGTCGTCCTGCCCCTCGCGCTCGTGGACCCGAACGCCGTGCACCTCATCGATGAGGTGGTGCAGGGCAACAAGCGCCTGCTGCTCGGCGTGGTGCGGCCGCTCGGCGGCGCCGAGCCCCCCGAGGGTGCGATCATGCAGGCGCGACCCGAAGAGCTCTATCAGGTAGGCACCCTCGGCACCGTGGTGCGGATGCTGAAACTGGGCGACGGGTCGGTACGGGTGATGGTGCAGGGGCTCGAGCGCGCCAACTTCCTCGAGATCGTCCCGGCCGACCACTGGCTGGTCGCGCGCTACGAGCTGATGCCGCAGAGCGTGGTCCAGGACGCCCGCACCGAGGCGCTGAAACGGACCGTGCACACGCAGTTCTCACGCGTCATCGATATCGCGCCGTACCTAGGGGAAGAGTTGCACGAGGTACTCGGCGGCGTCACCGACGCGGGGAAGCTCGCCGACTTCGTCGCCGCCAACCTGGAGCTCGCGCTCCCCGCCAAGGCGGAGCTGCTCGCCATCGCCGACGTGGACCGCCGCCTCGAGCGGCTCGCCGAGCTGCTGGGCCAGGAGCTCCAGGTGCTGGAGGTGGGGAGCCAGATCCAGGAGAAAGTCCGCACGCGCCTCGACCAGAACCAGCGCGAATACGTGTTGCGCGAGCAGTTGCGCGTCATCCGCCAGGAGCTGGGGGAGGACGAGGCGGAGGACGAGCTGGACGAGCTGGCGCGGCGGCTCGAAGAGGCGGGGCTGTCGGCGGAAGCGAAGAAGGTGGGCGAGCGCGAGCTCAGGCGCCTGCGCAACATGTCGCCCCAATCGGCCGAGTATCACGTGGCGCGCACCTACCTCGAGGTGTTCGCGACCCTGCCGTGGAGCCGCACGTCCGAAGATCGCCTCGATCTCAAGACCGCGCGGCAGATCCTCGACCGTGACCATTACGACCTGAAGACGGTGAAGGAGCGCATCCTGGAGTATCTCGCGGTGCGCACCTTGAACCCGCAGGCCCGGGGCAGCATCCTCTGCTTCGTGGGCCCGCCCGGCGTCGGGAAGACGTCGCTGGGCCAGAGCATCGCGGAGGCGCTGGGGCGGCGCTTCACGCGGGTGTCGCTCGGCGGCGTGCGCGACGAAGCCGAGAT
>QHVD01000075.1:5791-10302 GCA_003222235.1 Gemmatimonadota bacterium
CAACCCACTGCTGATGCTCGACGAAGTGGACAAGATGGGGGCCGACGTTCGGGGCGACCCCACGGCGGCGCTCCTGGAAGTGCTGGACCCCGCCCAGAACACCACGTTCGTGGACCACTACCTCGAGGTGCCGTTCGATCTCTCGGGGGTGATGTTCATCGCGACCGCGAACAGCCTCGCGCCGATCCTCGACCCCTTGCTCGACCGGATGGAAGTTCTCACCTTACCCGGCTACACGCCCGGCGAGAAGCTGGCCATCGCGAAGCGCTACCTGCTGCCGCGGCAGCTGACGGAGACCGGCGTGACGGCCGAGCGGGCGAGCCTCGGCGACCCGGCCCTCGAGCGCCTGATCGCGGAGTTCACCCGGGAAGCGGGGGTGCGGCAGCTCGAGCGGGAGATTCAGGGGGTCCTTCGCAAGGCGGCGCTGGAGGTGGTGGAGGGCGGCGCCGCGACGGTCGAGATCTCCGCCGACAACCTCGAGCGCTACGCCGGCCAGCCCAAGGTGCAGGGCGAGGTGGCCGGGCGGAGCCCGGAGATCGGGGTAGCGACGGGGCTCGCATGGACGCCGGTCGGCGGCGATATCATCTTCGTCGAGGCGATCCAGATGCCCGGCAAGGGTCAGATCACCCTGACCGGCCAGCTGGGCGAGGTGATGAAAGAGTCCGCCCAGGCTGCGTGGAGCCTGCTGCGGGCGCGCGCCGGGGCGCTCGGCATCCCGCTCGACACGTTCACG
Organism: Gemmatimonadota bacterium; assembly: GCA_003222235.1. Lineage (GTDB taxonomy): Bacteria > Gemmatimonadota > Gemmatimonadetes > Gemmatimonadales > GWC2-71-9 > AG12. The sequence goes on from QHVD01000075.1 coordinate 6,525, forward strand.
CAGACCGACGTGCACCTCCACGTCCCCGCGGGGGCGGTGCCGAAGGACGGCCCGTCGGCGGGGATCACCATCGCGGCGGCGCTCGCGTCTCTGCTCTGCCGCCGCCCGGCCCGCCACGACGTGGCGATGACGGGCGAGCTGACGCTGCGGGGCCGCGTGCTCCCGATCGGGGGGCTCAAGGAAAAGCTGACCGCGGCGGCGCGGGCGGGCGTGAAGACGGTGCTGGTCCCGGGACGGAACCAGAGCGACATCGTGGAGGTGCCCGACGAGGTGAAGCAGCTCCTCGAGATCATACCGGTGGAGACGATTGACCAGGTGCTGGAGCACGCGCTGCTCGAGCCGCGCGTCACCAAGCCGGTCGCCGTGCGGTCGCGCCGGTCCAGTCGAGTGGAGGCCCGGCCGTGAGCGACTTCGCGACCCTCGAGGAAGCGCTCGAGCGGATCGGTCAGCAGGATGGGCGCTACCACGAGCGCGGCTACCTGTTCGTGCTGGCGGCGCTCGAGTACGCGCAGCAGCGCCTGCCCACGCGGCGTCACCTGACGGGGGCGGAGCTCGCCTGGGCCTGCCGGGATTTCGCGCTCGAGCAGTTCGGGCTGCTCGCGGCGACGGTGCTGGGGCACTGGGGGATCACGTCCACGGCGGACCTCGGGTGCATCGTGTTCACGATGATCGACGTCGGGTTGCTCGCCCGCCAGCCGAGCGATAAGCTCCAGGACTTCGACCAGGTCTACGACTTCGCGGAGGTGTTCCGGCTCGGCTACCGCTGGCCGGGGCTGGAGCGGAGGTAGCCGGGCGCCGGTGGGGGGGCGGGGGGGGGCGGTGCGGCGGACTGGGTGAAGGGGGTGCTGCATGGATGTCAACGAATGGCCCGCCTGCAAGAAGTGTCAGCAAGGTTTCCTCATCCCGTTATCGGACTACGGCCGCGACGGGGCGCCGATTACCTACAAGGCCTGGGTGTGCACCAACCCGGACTGCGGGTTCAACATCCGCATCGATAACGGCGAAATCTCCTTCGGTCGCGCGATCGGCCAGAGCTTCAAGTAATCTTGGACGCAGTCCGCGCGCCCGCGGTCAGCGGCCGTTTCTACCCGGGGACAGGGGCCCAGCTCGAGCGCGCCGTCCGGTCGCTGCTCGACGCCGTGCCAGCCGGGGTGCCCGCGCCGGCCCGCGCAGCGGTGGTGCCGCATGCGGGGTACCCGTACTCGGGGCTCACCGCGGCTCACGTCTTCGCCCGCCTCGAGATCCCGCCGCTCGTGATCGTGCTCGCACCGAACCATACGGGCGTTTGCCGCGCGCCGGGCGGAGCGTCGCTGTGGGAGGCGGGGGCGTTCCGCACGCCCCTCGGGGAGGCGGCGGTGGACGAGCGCTTCGCCGCGGCGCTGCTCGCGGCGTCGCCCCTGGTCGGGGTGGACCACGCGGCCCACGCCCAGGAGCACGCCGCCGAGGTCGAAGTGCCGTTCCTCCAGGTGCGGCGCCATGACGCCCGTATCGTCCCGCTGATCCTCGCCTGGGACGAATGGCCCGCGTGCCGGGCGCTGGGCGAGGCGTTGGCTGGGCTCGTCGCACGCTGGATGGAGCCGACGTTGCTGCTCGCCTCGAGCGACCTCAACCACTACGAGCCCGCCGCCGTGAACGAGCGGAAGGACCGGAGCGCGCTCGAGGCCGTTGCTGCGCTTGACGGGGAGGAGCTGCTGCGCCGCTGCAAGAGCGAGCGCATCTCCATGTGCGGCCGCGCCCCCACCGCGACCGTGCTCGCCGCCGCGCGCGCCCTCGGCGCCACGCGGGGGGAGATCGTGCACTACAGCAACTCGGGGCTCGTGACCGGCGACGACGACGCCGTGGTGGGCTACGGCGGCGTGGTGATCCCGTGAACCCGATTCCAGTGCTCTCGGCGACCGAGGCCGCCGCCTGGGACACGGCGGCGCGCACCCAGTATCACATCCCCAGCCGGGTGCTGATGGAGACGGCGGGCCGGGCCGTCGCACAGGTGATCGTGCGCGAGTTCCCGGAGGTGCTCGCGCGCGGGGCGCTGGTGGCCGCCGGGGCCGGGAACAACGGCGGCGACGGTTGGGTGGCGGCCCGCGCGCTGCACGTCGCGGGCGTCCCCGTGTGGGCGACCGGGCTCGATCCCAAGACTGACGACGCGATCGACAACCGCGCCCTGGCGCGCATCGACGGCGTCCCCGAGATCGGGCGAGACGAGCCATGGCCCACCGCGGCCGTCGCGGTGGACGCGCTGCTCGGCACAGGGGCGGCGGGCCCCGCCCGCGGAGACGTGCTCGCGCTGGCGCAGCGGCTCGTCGCCTACGCCGCGCCGGTCCTGGCGATCGACGGACCGACGGGGCTCGACCTCTCGAGCGGTGAAGCCCACGGGCCGGTGCGCGCTCGCGTCTCCGTGACGTTCGGCGGCCCGCGACGTGGCCACCTCCTCGCCCGCGAGTGGTGCGGCAAGGTCGTGATCGTGGACATCGGCTTCCCGCCGGGCGATCCGTCGTGGCCCGTGCTCGTCACCGATCTGTGGGCAGGTGCGCGGCTGCCCAAGCTGACCCCGACGATGCACAAGGGCGACCGAGGGCGCGTCACCGTCGTAGGCGGCTCCAACGGAATGACGGGCGCCGCGCTGCACGCCGCCCGGGCGGCGCTCGCCGCCGGCGCCGGACTCGTGAAGCTCGTCGCCGGGCCGGAAACGATCGACGCGGCGCGCGCGAGCCTCCCCGACGTGCTGACGGTGGAGTCGGCGCTCGGGCCCGAGCTCGAGGAGGAGGCGGCGCAAGCGCTCGAATGGGCGGATGCCCTGGTCATCGGGCCCGGCCTGGGGCGCGAGCCGGCCCGGGGCCAGTTCCTCAAGGCGGCGCTCGCCTGCCGGCCGATCCCGACGGTCGTCGACGCCGATGCGCTCACGCTGTTTCAGGGCCCCGCACCCGAGCGACCGCTCGTCCTGACCCCTCACCTCGGCGAGTTTCGCGCCCAATTCGGCGACCAGCTCGCCGACGCGGCGGCGAACGACCGGTGGGCGGCCGCCGCCAAGGCGGCGCAGAAGGTCAAGGGCACGGTGCTCCTCAAGGGCGTCCCCACGGTCATCGCCGACCTGCGGGGCCCGATCCACGTAGTGGCGAGCGGCAACCCCGGACTCGCGACGGGTGGCAGCGGCGATCTCCTCGCCGGATTCATCGGAGCGTTCCTGGCGCGCGGCAGCGCGGGCCCGGAGGCGGCTGCCCTGGGCGCGCATGCGCTCGGGCGCGCGGCGGATCACGGCGCGCGGCAGTGGACCGCCCGAAGCCTCCGCCCCGCCGACGTGCTCGCCGCCCTCCCCGACATCTGGCGCGCGTGGGGGAACCTGAAGCCGTCGGCGGCGCCGCCGGTCCTGGCGGCGCTCGAGTCGCCGGAGACGGAGTGAGGACGGGCGGACCGGCGGACGGCCGGACGGTCGGACTGTGGCTCGTCGGCGCAGCCGCGCTCCTGTCCGCCGGTCCGCCGGTCCGCCCGTCCGCGTGTCAGTCCGCCCGATGGCGTCCCGAAGATCGCGTGCTCATCAGCGACTTCTCCAACGTCGAAGCTGTCGCAGTCTCTCCCTTCACGGTCTTCGCGGCGACGATGCACGGCCTCATCAGCTTCGACCGCCCGGCGCACGCGTGGCGGCTGCCGGTGACGTCGCTGGAGGGCTATCCCGCCGCCCGCGTGCGCGTGGCCCTCGCCGACGGCGCGGACAACGCGGTGTGGCTCGGCACCGACGAGGGCTGGGCGCGCTATGACGCCGCCGTGGGACGCTGGGACCAGG
>QHVD01000076.1:0-4802 GCA_003222235.1 Gemmatimonadota bacterium
TGCGTTGAGAGTGAAATAGAACGCCGCTCCGCGATCGGGCATGGCCTCGGCCCAGATCCGACCCCCGTGCTTGTGGATGATTCGCTGCACGGTGGCCAGCCCGACGCCCGTCCCCTCGAAATCCTCCGTCCGATGCAACCGTTGGAACACGCCAAACAGCTTGTCGGCGTACCTCATGTCGAATCCAACTCCGTTGTCCCTGACGAAGAAGGCGCGCTCACCGTCCCGTGTCGTCTCGCCAACCTCGATCACCGCGACGTCGCGCGGTCGGGTGTACTTGACCGCGTTGGAGAGCAGGTTGGTAAACACGACGCCGAGGAGACCTGGATCGCACGCCACCGCTGACAACTCGCGGATTTGCCACTCGACGGGGCGGCCGGCGATTTCGGATTCGAGTTCAGCGATGACCGCGCCGACGATTTCGGTCAGCGAGGTGAGCCGAGGATTCAGCGGTTGGCGTCCGAGCCGCGCAAGCTTCAGCAGATCATCGACCATGACGCCCATCTGCACCGCGCCCTGCTGGATTCGCTCAAGGTAGTCGCGAGACGTGGGTGAGAGGTGGCTGCCCATCTCTTCCGCGAGCGTCTGCGCGAAGCCGCTCACGTGGCGCAACGGGGCGCGGAGGTCATGGGAAACGGAATACGTGAACGCCTCGAGCTCCTTGTACGCAGCGGCGAGCTCGCTGGTGCGCTCCGCCACCCGGCGCTCCAGGTCCTGATTCAGATTCCGGACTTGCTCAAGCGCAGCCCTCAGTTGCTGCTCGGATGACTTGAGCTGGCGCCGCACCTGGTGGCGCTCGATCGCGTAGCTGATCGTACGCCCGAGCAGGTCAGCGTCGACGTGTCCCTTGACGAGATAGTCCTGCGCGCCGTCTCGAACCGTGGAGACGGCGAGCGACTCATCGCTCAGCCCTGTGAGCACGACGATGGGCACGTCCGGCACCTGGGTGTGCATGGTGGTGAACGTGGCGAGGCCGTCGCTATCAGGCAGCGTCAAGTCGAGCAGCACGACCTGAATGCCACCAATGCTCAGGCGCGCGAGCGCGGCGGAGAGCCGCTCGACGCTTTCCAGCGCGAACGCTCCGTGCCTCTGGGCGAGCGTCTCCTCGATGAGGACGACATCGCCCGGATTGTCTTCGACGAGGAGGATTCGAACGGGGGAAGCGGTCGTCACGTTCCGTTCTCTACTTCGGCGGCAGCTTGACGGTGTTGAACCAGAAGTTCTCGATCGAGCGGATCACCTGAAGGAACTGATCGATACCGAGTGGCTTGGTCACGTAACAGTTCGCGTGGAGCGAATAGCTCCGGGTGATGTCTTCCTCGGCCGCGGACGTGGTGAGGATGACGACCGGGATCTGCTTGAGCTGCTCGTCCTCCTTGATCTCCCGGAGCAGGTCGCGCCCGTCCCGCTTGGGCAAGTTGAGATCCAGGAGGATGATGTCGGGCCGCGGACGTGAGGCGTAAGCACCTTTGCGGTGGAGGAAGGCCGAAGCTTCCAGGCCATCCCCAACGACGTGCACGTGGTGGGGAATCTTGCATTCGCTCAGTCCCTCGCGTGCCAGCCCCACATCGCCGGGATTGTCCTCTACGAGGAGAATTTCCAGGGCCCGCCCGCCGACAGCGTCGCTCATGGCGCCTGCCCTCCGTCCCCTTTGGGAAGTGCGAAATAGAAAGTCGAACCCTGCCCTGGCGCCGACTCGACCCAGATCCGGCCGCCATGCCGCTCAACAATCCGCCGACACACGGCCAGCCCGATGCCCGTGCCCGGATACTCGCCCCTGGCGTGCAGGCGCTGAAAAATCACGAAGATGCGCTCGAAGTAGTCCGGCGCGATGCCGATGCCGTTATCCCGGACGGCGAACACGCATTCCGACGCGCTCGGCCGCGCGCTCACATGGACATGCGGTCGCTCGCCACCGCGGAACTTGATGGCGTTGCCGACGAGGTTTTGCAGGAGTTGCACAAGCTGAGTCTCGTCGGCCACGACGGTGGGCAGTTCGTCGTTCGTCACGAGCGCGCCCGCCTCCCGGATCGCGACGCTCAGATTCGCCCGCACGGCGCCCAAGACGCGGTTGACGTCTACCGGCTGCATCGGCTTCCCCCGGGTGCTGACGCGCGAGAACTCCAGGAGGTCGTTGATGAGTCGCTGCATCCGAACCGCGCCGTCCACAGCGAAGTTGATGAACGTGCGCCCCTTATCGTCGAGCTTGTCGCGGTAGCGACGCTCGAGCAGCTCCGTGTAGCTCGAGACCATGCGGAGCGGTTCCTGGAGATCGTGTGACGCGACGTAGGCGAACTGCTCCAGCTCCTTGTTGCTGCGCTCCAGCTCGGCGATGAGCTTCCGGAGGGCCCGGTCCTGGCCTTCGATACGACTGAGCATCTGATTGAAAGAGTCGGTCAGCACGCCCAGTTCATCCTCGGCCAGCTTCGGCGCCCGTACGGAATAGTCCTGGCGGTCGGAGACGCCCTTCGCGATCTGTGCCAGTGCCAGGATAGGCCGGGAAATCGTGCCCTGGAGCGCGGCGGAGAGGAGGTACGCCACGACCAACGACACTCCCATCACCAGTGCGGCGATGGCGGCGGCGAGCCGCAGCGTGCCGTACACCGCCGTGAGATCGGATTGGAGGTAGAGTGTACCCAGTCGCGCGTTGCTTGCCTGCGCCACCAGCGCAAATCCCACGAGGTGCGAGGGCTCGAAGCGGTACCCGTCCCGGTCCGGCACGGCCGGAAACGCCGCTACCGGCAGGTCCGCAGGGTAGCGGGCAAACAGCTTCCCATCTTTGTCGTACAGACCGGCGGCGACGATATCCGGCTCCGCTCGGAGCGCCGAAAGAATCTCCCGCGCGTCACCCTCGTTCTGGAACGCCAGTGACGCAGTGCTGTTGGCCGCGATAATTCTGCCGAGTGTGGAGAGATTCTTCAGCGTGGTCTGCCGGAACGTCACGAACTCGTACGCAAGGAATGCTGCGCACGTCAGCACCAGCACGACTGCGCTCGTCAGCAGAAGGATCGCCATCAACTTTTGCCGGATCGGCTTGTCTCGGAGCGACATCCTAGGGCTTCCCCGTCGTCACGATCTCCGCCGCCCGGAGCAACTTGGAGCTGATCGTCAGCTGCACCGCTTCCGCCGCTGCGACATTGATTCTCATCCGGATCTTGTTTCTCTCAGAGACAAAGCGGATCATCCCTCCGCGCTTGGCGAATCCGGCACCATCACCCACGGTGAGGATGGCCCGGTGCTTCAGGTTGGCCAGGATGTCCTCCAACCGACTCTCTTCCGAGGGACTGACGAACAGGATATGACAGGTCCTAATGTCTTCGATCTTCTGATAGCGACGGACTTCGAAAGGTCGGCCGCGCACCGTCTCACCCCGGACAGTTTCGTCCAGGTAAGGACCGAATGGATCGTCTCCCAGGACGCCGATGACGAGGGGAGCCGTCGAGTCGGGAAAAGCGCCGGCTGGCCAGTCGACAAACTGAGCGAAGTTGAACAGGAAGACGGCCTTGACCTGATACTCTGGCGCCCGCGCTGCCTGCGCCCCGAGACTCGGGCCCCACGGCAGCAGCACGACCGCACCGAGGAGACACGCCCGGATCCCAAGGGTCGTCTTCAAAAGTGCCACTCGACTCGTCCGTAGACGCCGCGCTCGATTTCGTGCCGCGATGCCGGGGCGCTGAATTCGGCGTGCCGCCGGTGGAGGAGACTCTGTCCGACGAGGGAGAGCTCCAGCGCCGCTACTGGCTGCCAAGCCACGCGAAGATCGAGCTCTCCGTAGGCAGGGACCTGTTGATTCTTGATCTCACCTACGTAGCGAGCATCGGCGTCCAGCTTCAATTGCGCGCCCAAGTCCAGCGATGAACGAAGCGACAACTGTCGATCGGGATCGCTGCTCGCTCGCGTGGTGTCGGTGCTGCCCGGCTTCGCTGCCGTGCGGACCCGCATCTCGGTGTAGCCGCCTCGCAGCCGCCAAGCGTTGGTCAGCCGGTAATCGGCCGCCAGCTCCGCCCCGTACGATTTTCCCTTTAGCCCATTGGCGAGGATGATTGGGGACGGCGCCGGCGGATTGACCATTTCGACGCTGCGGAGGTTGTCATAGCGGTTGTAGAAAGTGGCCAACGACACCCGGAGCCTGTCCTGGGCCTGAAGGCGGTATCCCAGCTCATAGGCCAGCAGCTCTTCAGAGCGAAAACTTGGGCCGCCTTCCAGGAAATACGGGGGTTGCCCCGGAGCGAAGAGCTCGCGGTCAATGCGCGAGGGTGCTCTGACGGCCCGGGAGACCGCGGCCCACAGCGCTCCTCCTCGATCCGGCGTCCAGCTCACGCGCCCGCTCGGCTGCACTTCATACCCCGTGTAATCGTTGTGCTCTACCTTCGCACCCAGTGTCAAGTGCAGGCGGTTGGGCATAAGCGCGATCTCATCCTGCACGAATCCGGTGTACCACCTGCGACGGACGTGGGACGGGAGAAAGGCGAGCACGGCAGAGTTGCCAACGCGATCATTGATCAGCCGGTAGCCGAGCCCCCACACCACGTCATGACGTCGAGCCAGGACCGACTGGTGTTGGAAATCGACGTCGTAGGTGTCGAGACCCTCTGCGAAGGTGCCGGGGATGTCACGATGCGTCCGGTCGTAGTACAGCTGCAGTCGTGCCTCCGAGGTCGCGGAAAAAACGTGCGACCAACCACCCACCATGTTCCCGCCGCTCACAGCGATATCGCTCGCGCTTGGCTGTGCGATCTTGCCACCGTACAGGTCCCCTTGCAGGGCAAGCTGGTTCACCTCCGACGCGTCCCAATCAAGCC
>QHVD01000076.1:4883-5233 GCA_003222235.1 Gemmatimonadota bacterium
GCCGTAGACCCGATAATGGACGTTGGAGCTCATGGCACCACCGTAGCGTGCGCCGCCGAAGCCCTGCAGCTCCGTCCCACCACCGCCAGCCGCGTAGAGTCCCCGAGTGTCTGGCACAGGTTTCGTGATGATGTTGATGACGCCGTTCACCGCGTTGGCGCCCCACAACGTGGCCCCGGGGCCGCTGATGATCTCAATCCGGTCGATGTCCCAGAGGGGCACATCCTGCACGTCCCAGAAAACGCCGGAGTAGAGCGGCGTGTACACGGTGCGGCCATCGATGAGCACCAGCAGCTTATTGGCCGTCGTGCTGTTGAACCCCCGGGCACTGATCGCCCATTGACGCGAGT
>QHVD01000077.1 GCA_003222235.1 Gemmatimonadota bacterium
CTCGGCGTCCCGATTCAGCAGGCGGTCGCCGGAGCTCGCGACCATGACGGGATCGAGCACGTAGTTCGGCAGCCCGCGGCGCGCGATGCGGTCGGCCACGGCTGCGACGATCTCCGCGGACGCGAGCATGCCGCTCTTGAAGGCGACCGGCGGGAGGTCGTCGGCCAGCGCGTCAATCTGCCGGATCACGAGCGCGACGGGGAGCGCCTCCCATGCTCGCACGCCGACGGTGTTCTGCGCGGTCACGGCCGTGATGACGGTTGTGCCGAAGACGCCGAACTGGTGGAAGGTCTTGAGGTCCGCCTGGATCCCGGCGCCCCCCCCCGAGTCCGACCCCGCGATGGTGAGGGCGATCCTCATCGCCGGTTACGCGCGGCCGCCCGGAGGGGGAGACTCTTGCGGCGCTTCTTGGCATATTGATTGCGCACGGCCCCACTCCGGCGCGCGAGGGAACCCATAGCCAGTAATCTGGTCTCGACGGTTCGGGATCTTCAACGGCGCAAGGCGCGGAGCCGCCGCGGCCTGGCGCTCATCGAGGGCGTGCGGCTGGTGGAAGAATCGCTTGCGGCAGGCCTGAAGTTCCGCGGTGCGATCGTGGCTCCGGACATCGCCCGCACGGCCCGCGGCAGCGCGCTCGTGGGCGAGCTCGAGCGGCACGCCATCCCGGTGGAGGAGGTGGCGGCACGGACCTTCGCCGCCGTCGCCGAGACCGACACACCGCAGGGGATTCTCGCCGTCGTCGAGCCCCCGAGGTGGAGCCCGGAAGACATCTCGCTCGGTCGCCGGCGCCCCGCGCTGGTGATCGACGGTGTTCAAGACCCGGGAAACGTGGGCACCTTGATCCGCACCGCTCACGCGCTCGGCGCTGCCGGCACCATCGTGCTGCGCGGCAGCGCGGACGCGCTCAGCCCGAAAGCGCTGCGCGCCGCGATGGGCGCCACGTTTCGACACCCGGTCGTCCCGATGGACGACGCGGCGTTCCTGGCGTGGGCGAGCGCGCACGCGGCGACGCTGTGGGCCGCCGCGGCGGACGGAGTTCCACTCCATCGGGCCCTGTCTGCCGCGGGAAAGGGGACAGAGGAAACGGGAAACGCGGCGGGCCCGATCGCGGTGATCGTGGGCAACGAAGGGGCCGGCATCCGGCCGCAGCTGAACGCCGTCTCGGCGGAGCGCGTCGCGATTCCGCTGGCGCAGGGCGCGGAATCGCTCAACGTCGCCGTGGCAGCCGGCATCCTCCTGTACGAGGTGACGCGTGGCCGTTGACCCGCTCCTGCTCGTCGGTGCAGGGCTGGTGGGGCTCGCGCTCGGGAGCTTCCTCAACGTCTGCATCGTGCGCCTGCCGAGCGACCTGTCGCTCGTCCGGCCGCCGTCGTCCTGCCCTCGCTGCCGCCACCCCATCGCCTGGCACGACAACATCCCGGTCCTGTCCTGGCTGCTGCTCCGGGGGCGGTGCCGCCACTGCCGCGAGCCGATCTCGGTCCAGTACCCGCTGGTCGAAGCGGCGGTGGGCGCCATCTGGGTGCTCGCAGTCGCGCAGTACGGCGCGGCGACGCGCGCGGTCGCGGCAGCGTTGTTCGGCACGATCCTGCTCGGCATCGCGGTCACCGACGCCCGGCACTACCTCATCCCGGACGAGTATACCTGGGGCGGCCTCGTGCTCGGGCTGGCCTTCTCCTTGAGCAGCGGCGTTCCTGGCTTTCTGCAGGCGGTGCTCGGCGCCGCCGCGGGCTTCGCGCTGCTGTTCGCGGTCGCCCAGGCTGGACAGTGGGCCTTCAAGGAGGAGGCGATGGGGGGCGGCGACATCAAGATGATGGCCATGGTGGGCGCCTTCGTCGGCTGGAAGGGCGTGCTGCTCACGGTGTTCCTCGCTGCGCTGCTCGGCAGCCTGATCTTCGTCCCGCTGTCCCTCAAGAAGAAGCGTCTCGTCCCATTCGGGGTATTCCTCGCGTTGGGGGCGGCGGTCACCTTCGTGTTCCAGGACGCGATCATCGCCTGGTACCTGCACTTCCTCCGGGGCGACTGATCCGATGGCCGACCCCTTCCAAGGGTTGTTCGACACCGGCGCGGTGCTCGATCGCGTCGGCGTCGATCTCACCGCGCAGGCCCGGCGGGGCGACCTGGAGCCGGTACGTTGCCGCGAGGCTGAGATCGCCCGTGTCGTCGATATCGTGCTGCGGCACCGGAAGAACAACCCCGCCCTGATCGGGAAGGCGGGCGTGGGGAAGACCGCGATCGTCGAGGGGCTGGCGCAACGGATCGGCGCGGGCGAGGTGCCGCCCGCGCTCAAGGATGCGCGCGTGGTCGCCCTCGACCACGTGGCGCTGCTCGCCGGCACCGCCTTCCGGGGTCAATACGAGGAGCGCATCCGGCGGCTGCTGCGCGAGCTGGCGGCTGATCCCGACCTCATCCTCTTCGTGGACGAGCTGCACAACCTGATCGGCCAGGGGACGGCTCTCGGGGCTGCGATGGACGCCGCCAACATGCTGAAGCCCGCGCTCGTGCGCGGAGACATCCGGGTGATCGGCGCCACGACGGAGGGTGAGTACGACAAATGGGTCCGGGGGGACCCGGCGCTCGAGCGACGCTTTCAGCCGGTGGCGGTCGAGGAGTTGGACGAGGTGCAGACGTGGGAGGTGCTGGTGGCACGGCGAGCGCGGCTCGAGCGGCATCACGCGGTGGCGATCACCGATGACGCCCTCAAGGCCGCCATCGTCCTCACCGACCGCTTCGTTCCCGAGCGTGCCCGTCCCGACAAGGCCATCGACGTGCTCGACGAGGCGTGCGCGCACGCGCAGGCGACGGCGCAGGTGTCGCCCGAGCTCGAGCGTCTGATCCGTGAGCGGCGCAAGGTGGACGCGATGATTCGGCGGGGGCTGACGCACGAAACGCCGCAGGCGGAGCCGGCCACCGCCCTGGCGTCGGAGATCTTCCCGATGCTGGAGCGGATCGGCGAGGAGATCGAGAAGATGCTGGGCGGCAAAGGGCGGCAGGAAGCGGCAGCAGGCGGCACCGGGGCCGCAGAGGGCGTGAAGACGACGGCGACCGTGCCGCCCGTTGCCGCCCATTCCCGCCCGCTGCCGACCCTGGCGGAGCGCCGCGAGGAGCTCGATGGCTTGCTGCGCCTCGAGCTCGAGCGCCAGGGCATCGTCGTTACCGGCCAGGACATCGGCCGTGTCGTGGGGACCGCGGTCGGGAAGCGCATCGCATGGCAGGCATGAAGTGGCGGTGGCTGGCGGCGCTCCCCGTCGCGATGCTGTGGGGCGCCGGCGGAAGCGGCTGCCAGGAGCGGGCCAATCGAGTGCAGACCGAGGCAGCGCTGCGGCAGACAGTCGAGAAGATGGTGCCGGGGGTAGAGCGGGCAACGGGCCTCAAGTTCAGGCGGCACCCGGCCGTGCTGCGCCGCAATCGCTCACAGGTGCGAGACTACGTCGCCCGCAAGTTCGACGAGGAGCTGCCGCCCGGGGAGCTCGCGGGGGCGCAAGCCGCCTATCGGTTGTTCGGTCTCATCCCAGATACGTTCGACCTCCGCCGCGTGCTCGTGAATCTCCTCACCGAGCAGATCGCCGGATACTACGATCCCGATTCGAACGCGCTGTTCGTGCCGAGCGACATCGATCCGTTCCAACTACGCATCGTCGTGTCGCACGAGTTGGTCCACGCGCTGCAGCACGAGTATGTCAACCTCGACTCCCTCACCCAACAGAAGCGGCAGAACGATCGGCGCTCGGCGGCCCAGGCGGTTCTGGAAGGCCAGGCCACGTTTGCGCAGATCGCCGTGCTCATGCCGGAGCAGCGCCCCGAGACGCTGCCCCCGGGGTGGTTCTGGCGGCAACGGGAAGTGGCGTCGCAGCAGCAGGCCCAGATGCCGGAGTTCGCGCAGGCCCCGCCCTGGCTGCGTGAAACGCTCATCTTCCCCTACCTGGGGGGCGCCGAGTTCATCCGTTGGTTCGAGCACCAGTACCCCGGGAAGCAGCCGTACGGCGCGCTGATGCCGACTTCCACCGAGCAGATCCTGGACCCGACCCGCTACGCGGCCGGGGACCAGCCGCGGAGTCTCGCCTTCCAGACCGGGGGGGGGGGGCGCGACACCGTGGTCTACGAGGACGACCTGGGCGAGTTCGAAATCCAGCTGCTGCTCACGCAGCTCCTGGGCAGTGAAGAGCGCGCGGCGACCTCCGCCTCCGGGTGGGCGGGGGACCGCTATCAAGTGCTCGGTGGCCGCGCCGACGTGCTCGTATGGTACACTGTGTGGGATGACGGGCCCGCAGCGGGTCGCTTCGCGGAAGGGCTGCGGCGCGGCTGGGAAAAACGGCGGTCGGGTGGTCCGGCGGACCGGCGATTTGAGATCGCGCGCCTCACCGTGGCCAGCCGGCCGGCGGTGAGGCTCGTGGACGCACCGGCCGGCTGGGCGGGTTGGAAGAATCTGCCGCAGGTGGGCCTCAGGTGAGCGGCGACGGCCAGGCGTGAGCGAGGCCCCGACGCCCTGGGCCTCTTATTGGAATAGCGCGCTTATCCCCCACGCGATCAGTCCCACGATCGCCCCGAGCACGTAGCCCAGCTGCACGATCAGCGTCAACTCCCGCTGCGTGACGTTGCGAATCAGCTCCTCCATGCGCGCCGTGGAGAAGCCCAGCACTTTCTGCTCGACGAGGCCCTGCACCGACAGCTGGGACACTACCACCGGGACCTGGCGTTGCATCCATTCCCACAGCGGATCGGTGAGGACGTACCGGAGCCGCGCCGCAGCCTCGGGCGAGAGCACATCCGCAGGACGGCCGATCGGCCGGTCGAGCAGCGCGCGGACGGCTGCGTGGGCGAGCTCGGCGACGCGTTGCCGTCCGGCCTCGCCCGCCAGCGCGTGACGGCCAAGCTCGAGCGCCTCGCGCGCCCGGCGC
>QHVD01000004.1:0-16067 GCA_003222235.1 Gemmatimonadota bacterium
GGACCGGCGTTCAGGCCCCCGAGCCCGACGACGACGTTGCGCAGGGCCCGGTCGTTCATGTCGATGGTGCGGGGCCAGGTGATGCGGCGCGTGTCGAGGCCGAGGCCGTTGCCGTGGTGGAGGTGGGCGTCGAGCATCGCGGAGAGGAGGTTGTGCGCGCTCGCGATGGCATGGAAGTCGCCCGTGAAGTGCAGATTGATGTCCTCCATCGGGACCACCTGCGCGTAGCCGCCGCCGCACGCGCCTCCCTTCACGCCGAACACCGGCCCGAGCGACGGCTCGCGCATGCAGAGGGCCGCATGCTTCCCGAGCTTCCGGAGCGCCTGGGTCACGCCCACCGTCACGGTGGACTTCCCCTCGCCCGCGGGCGTGGGGTTGATGCCCGTGACGAGGACCAGGCGCCCCTTCGGCTCGCGGCGCGCCAGCGCCTTCAGGAGCACTTTCGCTTTGTACTTGCCGTACAGCTCGACTTCGTCCTCCTTGAGGCCGAGCTCGGCGGCGATGTCGGCGAGCGGGCGCAGCCTCGCGGCCTGGGCGATCGCGATGTCGGTCGGCACCTGCACGGCGGTCACGAGCGATCCTCCACGGTTGGCGCAGGCGACGCCGTCAGAGCGCCGGCAGCCACGCCGGCGCCGAAGACCCGCCGGGCGTTCGCCGTGGTCTGTCGCACCACGGCGTCGTACGGCTCGCCGCGCGCGCCGGCCAGCGCCTGCGCCACCTCGCGCACGAACGCGGGCTCGTTGCGCCGGCCGCGGTGCGGCACCGGCGCGAGATAGGGAGCGTCCGTCTCGACCAGGAGGCGGTCGGCCGGGCAGGCGGACACGCAGTCGGTCTGCTTCCAGCTTCTGAAGGTCACCATGCCGCTGAACGAGAAGTACGCGCCCACCTGGAGCCCCGCGTCGAACACGCTCGGGCCCGCACTGAACGAATGCAACACGAGAGCCGGCACGCGCTCGCCCCACTCGCGGACCAGCGCGGCCAGGTCCTCGTCCGCCTCGCGGGCGTGCACCACGACGGGCTTCCCGAGCTCGGCCCCGAGGGCGAGCTGCGCCTCGAACGCGCGTCGCTGCGCGTCGCGCGGCGAGTGGTCGTAATGGTAATCGAGGCCCGTCTCCCCCACAGCCACTACTTCGGGTAGGGCGAGCAATGCTTTGAGGCGGGCCGCCGCCGCCGGCGACCACGTCTTCGCCTCGTGCGGATGGACCCCGGCCGTCGCCGACAGGCCGGGCCGCGCTCGAGCGAGGGAGAGGGCCCGCTCGCTGTCCTCGACCGTCGTGCCGACGACGACCACGTGGCCGACGCCGGCCCCCCGCGCGCGCTCCAGCACGGCGTCCCGGTCCGGGTCGAACGCCGGGTCGCCGAGGTGGCAATGGGTGTCGACGAGCAAGGGTGCTAGGTGCTAGACCGTCGCTTTCGACCGGGGCGGCGCCGCCGGCGCGGCCTGCGGCTCGGCGGCGGGCTTCAAGGCCCGGGCGCCGCGCGCGTCCTCGCCGGGCCAGCGCTTCTCGATATACATGAGGATGGGCGCCGCGATGTAGATGGACGAGAACGTGCCCGTGAAGATCGCGAAGGTCATCACCAGCGCGAACGGCCGGAGCACCTCGCCCGCGAGGAGCACCAGGGCGAGCGTGGTCGCCATCGTGGTCCCGTGGGTCAGCACCGAGCGCGGCAGCGTCTCGTTGATCGACAGATTCAGGATCTCGTACAGGTTCTGGCGCCGGTACTTGTGCAGGTTCTCGCGCACTCGGTCGAAGATGATGATCGTGTCGTTGAGCGAGTACCCCACCATCGTCAGCACCGCGCCCACCACGACGAGGCTGACCTCCAGGTTCAAGTAGCGGATGAACGCGATGGTCGTGAGGATATCGTGGAACGTGGCGAGCACCGCCGCCAGGCCGAAGCGCCACTCGAAGCGGATCGCGAGGTAGATCAGGGTGACGACGAACGAGAAGAAGATCGCCAGGAACGCCTTTCCCTGAAGCTCCCGGCCCACCTTCGGGCCGACGGCCTCGGTTCGCACGATCTTGTACTGCCCCGCGCCCAGCCCGGCCGCGAGCGCCGAGTCCACGGCCTGCGCGGTGGCCTCGGTCGTGGGCTCGGCCGCGCGCTCGGCCGATCGGCCCACCCGGGCGCGAACCACGTAGTCGGTGGGGTCCCCGAACTGCTGAATCTCGGCGTCGCGGATCCCCGCCGCGTCGAGCGCGCTCCGGATCTTGCCGGTCCCCACCGGCTGGGTCGTCTCGACCTGGATCAGCGTGCCGCCGGTGAACTCGATGCTGTAGTTCAGGCCGTGCACGAGGAAGAGCGCGAGCCCCGGGATGATGATGGCCGCCGTGAGCCCGTAGGCCCAGCGGCGCCATTTGATGAAATCGTAGCTGGCGTTGGCGAAGAGGCGGATCATCTCAGACGCTCAGGGTAGCCATGTCCGGCCGGCGCTGGAGCCAGATCATGTAGAAGGTCCGAACCACGAAGATGGCGGTGACCATCGACGCCGCGATGCCGATGATCAGCGTGATGGCGAAGCCCTGCACCGGGCCCGTCCCCACTAAGTAGAGGATGAACGCGGTGAGCGCGGTGCTGACGTTGGAGTCGATGATCGCGCTCATCGCGTGCTTGAACCCTTCGTCCACGGCG
Source organism: Gemmatimonadota bacterium (assembly GCA_003222235.1). Lineage (GTDB taxonomy): Bacteria > Gemmatimonadota > Gemmatimonadetes > Gemmatimonadales > GWC2-71-9 > AG12. The sequence continues at coordinate 2,635 of QHVD01000004.1, forward strand.
GTCCGCACGAGTTTGCCGTGCTGCAGCTCCTCCCGGATGCGCTCGAAGATCAGCACGTTCGCGTCCACGGCGATGCCCACCGAGAGCGCCAGTCCGGCGAGCCCCGGGAGGGTGAGCGTGGCGTGGAAGCCGGCGAGCCCGGCGAGGACGAACACCACGTACAGCCCGAGCGCCGCCACGGCGAGCGCGCCCGACACCCGGTAATAGACGAGCATGATCAACACCACGAGGATCACGCCGACGATGCCGGCGCGGATCCCGTCGGCGATCGAATCCTTGCCGAGCGACGGCCCGATGCTGCGCTCCTCCACGATCGTGAGCGGCGCGGGGAGGGCGCCGGCGCGCAGCACGAGCGCCAGGTCCTGCGCGTCCTGCAGCGGCCGGTTCCCGAGCTCGATCTGGCCGCGCTGGCCGATCTGACTCTTGATGACAGGCGGCTGGCCCTGGACGCGGCCGTCGAGAATGATGGCCATGTAGTCGTTGACGTGGCGCCCGGTCTCGCGCTCGAAGATCCGCCCGCCGCGCCGCGACAGCACGAAGTCCACCACCGATTGGTTGGTCATCTGGTCGCGCCGCGCCGTCGCCTTCTCGAGCTCCTCGCCCGTGATGATGGGCCGGTCTTCGACGACGTAGAGCGCGCGGAACGCGCGCGCGCCGCGCGACTGGACGTCCGTCCCCCACTTCAGCTCGAACCCGCGCGGGATCAGCCGCTGCACCTCGGGCCGGGCGAGCAGGCTTTCCGCCGCCGGCACCTGCTCTTCGGGCACGAGGAACTCCCCGGCCAGCCCGCCCTGGTACAAGAGCGACGACAGCGGTCCGGGCTGGTTCAGCTCGCTCGTGTCCGGCTGCGCCTGCTTCGCCTTCTCCTTCTCCTTCTTCTTCTCCCGTTTCGTGGTGTCCGAGCCGAACAATTGCGCCACGTTGGTCGCCGCCTGTCCCGGCGTTTTCACCCCCGCCCGGCGCAGGGCCTTGTCGATCTCCGGCACCGCGTCGCGGAACAGGTTCTTCATGTCCGTGATGCGAAACTCGAGAAAGGCGGTGCGCTGGATGATGCTCTTGGCGCGCGCCGGGTCCTTCTCGCCCGCGACCTCCACGATCAGGCGGCAGCGCCCGACGATCTGCACCACGGGCTCGGTAACGCCGAACTCGTCGATCCGGCTCCGCACCACGCGCTCGGCGCGTTGGATGGCGTCGGCGCAGTCGGGGATCGGACCCTTCGACTGGTCCACCTCGAGGGCGAGGTGAATGCCGCCCTGCAGATCGAGGCCGAGGTTGATGGGGATGCGCCGGACGGAGGTGTCCTTCATCCGTCCCGTGCCGGCATCGCGCACGCGCTGAGTGCTGCTGGTCGGAATCAACGCCCAGATGCTGAGGGCGAGCAGGATCCCGATCGTGATCAACCGTGATCGAATGGTTCGCATCGCAACCCCCCCTACCGGCTGAGGATCTGGCGCGCCGCCGCGGCGTCGCGCTCGAGCTGTTCGATGAGCATCTCACGGGACGGGAAGGGCTGGACGTCCCGCAACCGGCGCACCCACTCCACCTTCACCGGCTCGCCGTACAACTCCCCGGCGAAGTCGAACAGATGGATCTCGAGGGCCCGCGCCGTCACCCCGAAGGTCGGCCGCGGCCCCTGGTTCATCATCCCACCATAGCGTTTCCCACTTCCCGTTTCTCGTTCCCCGACGTCGACCCAGACCGCGTACACGCCGTCGGGGGGCAGCAGCTTGCGGGGATCGGGCGGCGCGAGGTTGATGGTCGGGATCCCGATCGTCCGCCCGCGTCCCGCGCCCCGCTCGACCACGCCCGTGAGGGCATAGCGCCGGCCGAGCCAGCGCTCCGCCGCCGCCAGGTCACCGTGCGCCACCGCGGTGCGGATCAGCGACGACGAGATCGGCCGGCCGTCGTCGCGCACGGGATCTACGACGTCCACGGCGAACCCGTCCTCCTGGGCCAGCCGCCGCACCAGCGCGACGTCCCCCGCGCGCCCCCGCCCGAACCCGTGATCGTATCCCAGCACGAGCTCCTGCATCCCGAACCGCCCTCGCAGCACCTGCCGCACGAAATCCTCGGGCGCGAGCCCCGCGAGCTCCGGCGTGAACGGCAACATCTCCACGCGGTCCAACCCGAGCCCTGTCAAGATGTCCCGCTTCTCCTCCGGCAGCGTCAGGAGCCTGGGCGCCGCCGGTGGGTTCACGACCTCGAGCGGGTGCCGGTCGAACGTTATCAGGACGCTCTGGAGTCCACGCGCGCCGGCCCGCCGCGCGATCTCCGCCAGCACCGCCTGGTGCCCCCGGTGGACGCCGTCGAAGGTACCGATAGTGGCGACCGCGCCGCTCATTCCTCCGCCACCACGAGGCGGGCCTTGAGCAGGTCCCCGACGACTTGCGCCACGGCTACGAGCTTCCCCTCGGCGAACAGGGCCACGTGTCCCGTTTCCCGTGTCCCGTTTCCCGCCGGCACCGGCCTCCCGTGAAGCACGGCGTCCCGCTCGCCTCGGTCCAGGTCCCGGCGCGGCAGCTCGGCCACCAGTTCGCCCGAGTCCCGGAGATCCCCGGCCGTCACGACACCCGCCGGGACCGCGTCCGCCAGGCGAAACGGCCCGACAGCCGTCCGGGTCAGGATCGCGAGATGCGCCCCGCAGCCCAAGGCGGCGCCTACGTCGCGGGCGAGGGAGCGCAGATAGGTGCCTCCGCTGACCGTGGCGCGAAACGCGACGTCGGGCGGCTCGAACCGCACCAGCTCGAGCTCCGCCACGTGCACCCGCCGCGGCGCCAGCGTGACGGTCTCGCCGCGCCGCGCGCGCCGGTACGACCGCTCGCCCTGGACCTTCACCGCCGAGTACGCCGGAGGGCGCTGCTCGTAGGCCCCGCGGAAGGCCGCCAGCGCCTCTTCCACCCGCCTCCGGTCGAGCGTCCGCCAGGCCTCGGACGTGGCGAGCACTTCGCCGGTCGCATCGTCGCTGGCCGTGGTCGTGCCGAGGCGGATCACGCCTTCGTAAGCCTTGCGCCACGCGCTCGCGAACGGCGCGAGCCGCGTCGCCCGTCCCACCACCAGGACGAGCAGTCCGGCAGCGCTGGGATCGAGCGTGCCCAGGTGGCCGACCCGGCGCGTTGCGAGGGCGCGGCGCACGGTGTCCACCACATCGTGCGAGGTCGGCCCGTGGGGGCCGCCCGGCTTGGCCACGAGCGCCACACCCGAGATCAGCCCGCGCTCTCCTTGATCTCCCGCAGCAGCCGCTCGATCCGCAAGGCATGCTCGAGCCCGCGGTCCAGCTCGAACCGGAGCTCCGGGCTGGTGCGGAGGGGGAGCTCCCTGGACAGGCGGGCGCGCAAGAACCGCGCGGCACTCGCCAGACCCTCGAGCGTGCGCGCCTGTTCCTCCTCGGCTCCCAGCACGCTCACGCGCACCGTCGCGTGCGCCAGGTCGGCGGACACGTCCACGCCCGTCACGGTCACGAACCCGATCCGCGGATCGCGCACGTTACTGGTGAGGAACTGGGCCACCGTTTCCCGGATCAGCTCGGCCACCCGCTCGGGGCGGTGGCTGCGGCGTCGCGCCATGCTAGAGGAAGCTCGTGCTCGTGTCCAGGATGCGCGCCCCGGCCGCCGCCTCGACCAGGCGATCGGCTTCGCGGAGCACGCGCTCGGCGTGGATCCGATCGTTCGACACCACGCACACCGTCAGTTCCGCCCGCTGCCAAAGATCATTGTGCGCCGTCTCGGCGGCCGAGACGTTGAAACGGTTGTGGAGCCGGTCCTTGAGGCTCTTCAGGACGTGGCGCTTTTCCTTCAGGGACTGGCACCCGTGCAGGTGCAGGTCCCAGGTGATCACGCCGACCACCACGGGTCACCCGCTCTCGAGCGAGCGCGCGACCTCCTCGATCCGGTAGGCCTCGATCAGGTCGCCCACCTTGATGTCGTTGAAGTTCTCGACCCCGATGCCGCACTCGAACCCTTCGCGGACCTCGCGCACGTCGTCCTTGAAGCGCTTGAGCGAGGCGATGGTGCCCTCGTACACCTCGACCCCGTCGCGAATGACCCGCACGCGCGCGGTGCGCGGGATCACGCCGCTCTTCACGAAGCATCCGGCGATCGTGCCCACCTTCGCGATCTTGAAGATCTGTCGCACCTCCGCCTCACCCAGCACCACTTCCTTCTTCTCGGGCGCGAGCAGGCCCTCCATGGCCGCCTTCACCTCTTCCACCGCCTCGTAGATGATGCGGTAGGTCCGGATTTCGACCTTCTCCCGCTCCGCCGCCGCCCGCGCGTTCGAGTCGGGCCGCACGTGGAAGCCGATGACGATCGCGCCCGAGGCCTTGGCGAGCAGCACGTCGGATTCGGTGATCGCGCCGACCCCGCGATGCACGACCTCCACCTTGACCTCGGCGGTGGACAGCTGGGCCAACGCATCGGCGAGCGCTTCGGCCGGGCCGCCCTGATCCGCCTTGATGATGAGCCGCAGCGCCGCCGCGCCCCCCTCGACGCGCTCCGCCATGAAGTCCTCGAGGGTCTTCACCCGGCCGGTGCGGCGATGCTGCGCCTCGCGCTCCAGCCGCTGGCGCTTCTGCGCGATATCGCGCGCCTGCGCCGCTTCGGCCATCACCTGGAAGGTATCCCCCGCCTCGGGGACGCCCTCGAAGCCCAGCACCTGTACCGGCGTGGACGGGCCCGCCGCGGCGACCAACCCGCCGCGTTCGTCGTACATCGCGCGCACCCGGCCGGAGTACTGCTCGCAGATGAAGTCGTCGCCCACGTGCAAGGTGCCATTCTGCACGAGCACCGTGGCGAGGGCGCCCTTGCCCGGGTCGAGGGTCGCCTCGAGCACGGTGCCGTGCGCGCGGCGGTCGGGGTTCGCCTTCCGGTCGAGCAGCTCGGCCTGGAGCAGGATCTGGTCGAGCAGCTCCGGCACGTTCTGGCCGGTCTTGGCGGAGATCGGCGTCGCGAGCGTCGTCCCCCCGAACTCCTCGAGCACCACGCCGTGCGCGAGGAGGTCCTGTTTCACCTTCTGCACGTTGGCGGTGGGCAGGTCGATCTTGTTGATCGCGACCACGATCGGCACGCCCGCGTTCTTGGCGTGCGAGATCGCCTCGATCGTCTGCGGCATGATCGCGTCGTCGGCGGCCACCACGAGGACCACGATGTCCGTGACGTGGGCGCCCCGGGCGCGCATGGCGGTGAACGCCTCGTGGCCCGGCGTATCGAGGAAGGTGATGGACCGCCCGCCCTTTGCGATGACCTGATAGGCGCCGATGTGCTGCGTGATGCCGCCCGCCTCGCCCGCCACGACGTTCGTCTTCCGGATGTAGTCGAGCAGCGAGGTCTTGCCGTGGTCGACGTGGCCCATCACCGTGACCACCGGCGGCCGCGGCTTGAGGCTCTCCGCCGCCTCCGGCGTGTCGGGCGCTTCGGCCACGACGTATTCCGCCTCGCGCAACGCCTGGAACCCGAAGGCCGACGCGATCAGCTCGATCATGTCGAAGTCGAGGCGCTGGTTGATCGTCACCATCTGCCCCAGCTCCTTGAACGCGAACGAGACGATCTCCCGGGCGGGCACCTTGAGGATGCTGGCGAGCTCCGAGACGGTGATGAATTCGGTCACCCGCACCAGCGTCTTCTCGCGCTCCTTCTCCTCGCGCCGCTTTTCCTCCATGACCTCGCGCAGGCTCGGTCCCTCCTCGCGGCGGTGCATGCCCTTTCTCGCGACCGGACCCTTGATCGAGGCGAGCGTGCGCGAGATGTTCTGCGCCACCGCTTCCTGATCCACGAGCGATTTCTTGCCCTTCTTGCGCTTCTTCCCCCCCTTGTCGCGGCGGCGCTCCTCCATCGGGACGGAGCCCGGCGCGGCGGACGCGACGGGCCGTGGCGGCGCCGCTCCCCCGGGAACCGCGCTCGCCACCGGCTTCGGTCGCACGGGTGTCGGGATCGGCCGCGGCGGCGCCTGGGCGGCGGGGGGGGGCGGGACAGCCGAGGCCGGGGCCGGCGCCGGCGCGGCCGCGGCGGACGCGGGCACCCCCTGCGCCTCCACCCTCCCCGCCGTGGCCACCTCGGCAGGCGGCAAGTCGCGGAACAGGGCAGCGGCACGTTCCTCGAGCGACGGCTTTTCTTCCTCCAGCGGCTTCGTGGCCTCGAGCGCCTCCCGCGCCTTCAGCTCTCGCTCGGCTTCGAGGGCCGCTTCCGCCTGGGCTTCCGCTTCGACCACCGCCATCTCCGCAGCGGTGCGGCGCCGCCGCTTGGGACGCTCCTCGAGCGCCACGGCGGCCGGCTCGGCAGCCTTCGCCGCCCGGCGGCGCTTCGGAGGGGTAGGCGGCTCCTTCTGCTTGCGCTTCTCGCGCTCCCAGCGCGCGCGCATCATCGCTACCTGCTCCGGCTTGAGCGGCGACAGGTGACTGCGTACGAAGATGTCGATCTCTTTGAGCATCCCGATGAGCTGCTCCGCAGAGATCCCGAATTCAGCCGCCAGATCGTGAATCCGCGTCGTCACTCACTCCTCCCAAGACGCAATAACCCGCGGGCCAACCCCGCGTCCGCCACTCCGACCGCCTGTACCGGGCGCCGACCCAGCCCCGCCCCCAGGTCGAGCGCGGCGGGCCCCGCCAGGACCGACACCCCGCGCGCCCGGGCCAGACGCTCCACCTTTTCCCGAGTGCGCGCACTCGCATCCGCGGCGAGCACCACGCAGGAGAGCCCGTCCCGCTGCAACTGGGCGCGCACCCCCGTCACCCCGACGACCACCCGTCCGGCCCGCAGCCCGAGACCGAGCAGCCGGATCAGCTTACCGCTCACGCCGGCTGCGCCGACGCGCCGCCTCCCATCGTTCCCGCGCCAGGGTCCGCCTCCGGGCGCGCTTCCTCTTCCTCGCCGCCCTCTTCGGTCATCTCATTGAGGAAGGCCGTGAGCTTGTCCGCGAGCTCGGGCGTCATCCCCTCGATCTTGTCCACGTCCTCGCGCTCCAGATCGAGGGCGTTCTGAAGCGTCTTGTGGCCCGCCCGTTCCAGCAGATCCACCAGCTCCACCGGCAGCCCCTTGAGCTCGCGGAGCGAGACCTTGGTCGCGGCTTCTTCCTCCGGGGGCAGCGGCGCGAACAGCGGACCCTCGCCGCCGCGCTCGAGCCACTCGCGGCTCGAGTAGAGGTCGATCTTCCACCCCGTGAGCTCCGAGGCGAGCCGGACGTTCTGTCCGTTACGCCCGATCGCGAGCGACAACTGATCTTCATCCACGATCGCCTGGATGGTCTTGCTATCCGGGTCCGAAAACACCCGCGCCACGCGCGCCGGCGCGAGCGCGAGCTTGGCGAACCGCTCGGGATCGGGCGACCAGGGCACGATGTCGATGCGCTCGCCGCCCAGCTCGTTTACCACGGCCTGGACCCGCGAGCCCTTGAGCCCGACGCAGGCGCCCACGGGGTCGATCGAGTCGTCGCGCGACGAGACGGCGATCTTGGTGCGGCTCCCGGCTTCGCGCGCCGTCGCGCGGATCTCGACGATCGCCTGTTGGATCTCCGGCACCTCGAGCTTGAAGAGGGCCTTCACGAACAGCGGATCGGCGCGCGACAGAATGAGGCGCGGCCCCTTCGGGGTCTCCTCGATGCGCTTCAGCACCGCCCGGATCGTGTCGCCCTGGTGGAAGTGCTCGCGGTGGTTCTGGTCCCGGTACGGGATGATCGCCTCGGCCTCTCGGAACTTGGCGAGCATGACGACGATCTTCCCCCGTTCGATCTGTTGCACCTCGCCCGAGAGCAGGTCGCCCACTTTGTCCGAGAACTCCTCGCGGATGCGGGACCGTTCCCCCTCCCGCACCCGCTGGATGATGCGTTGCTTCGCCGCCTGCACCGCCGTGCGGCCGAACGTCTCGAACGGCACCTCCTCCTCGAGCACGTCGCCGACCTGGAAGTCGGAATCCTCGAACCGCGCCTCCTCCAGCGACACCTGGGAGCCGTGGTCCTCCACCGTCTCCACCACCGTGCGCAGCAGGACGATCTTGATCGTGCCCTTCAGCTCGTCGATGCCGATCTCCGCACGCACGTTGGGCCCGTAGCGCTTCACCAGCGCGGCGTGCAGGCCATCTTTCAACAACTCGAGCAGGTCCGAGCGCTCGAGCTGCTTGGTGCTCGTCAGCTCACGAATCGCGGAGGCGACATCGGTCGTATTCGCCATCTATACCATCCAGCAAACAGTGAACAGCCTCAGACGCACAGACGCACAGCGGTTACCAGTCGACAGCGAGCCGAGCGTCGCGTATCGCGGCGAGCCGATAGGGACGCGGCGCCTCGCCCTGCCGCTCCAGCATCACCGTCTCCTCGTCGGGCACCGCCACGATGCGGGCGCGGACCCGCCCCAATCCCGCCACCGTCGCCTGCACCTCGTGGCCCACGAACTGGACCCAGTGGCGGTGCCAGCGAAGCGGTCGCTCGAGTCCGGGGCTCGAAACCTCGAGCACGTAGCGGCGCCCCAGGCGCCCATCCGCGTCGAGCCAGGCCTCCAGAGCCCGGCTCGCGGCGGCGCAGTCGGCCACCGTCACGGGCCGCGGCGGGTCCGCCGGCGGCCACTCGATACGCACTTGGACCAGCGGCCGGTTCGACGTGCCGCCGATGCGAAGGTCGGCCAGCTCGAGCCCCCGCTCCTGCACACGGACTCGAAACGACTCGACGAGGCTCTCGGAGAGCATAAAAAAAAGCGCGGGCCCCACTTCGCCCGCTTCACCGACGGGGGAATTTAGTCCCGGTCCGGGCGGTGTCAAGCGGACCGACTCCCCCCCGCCGCCGGTATGCCGACGTAGGCGACCATTCGCCCATCGCGCCCCCCCGACGCGCGATGCGAGAAGAACTGCTCGCGGTCGTGCGCGCTGCACCACGGCGAGCACGTGACCTCGCTCAGCCCGAGGCGCTCCGCCCGGCGGGCGAGCCGGTCACGCAGATCGACCCTCCCCGAGCCCGCCTCGGGACCCGCGCCGAGCTGCGCCAGGACCTCGGAACCCACTTCATAGCACGAGCCACAAATACCAATTCCGCAATGCATTACGATGTCAGATGCGGCGGCCGATGCCTCGCCCTTCAGGAGCTCCACCCCGCGTTCCAGGATGCCGCCGGCTGTGCCGCGCCACCCGGCGTGCAGCAGCGCCACCACTCGCTTCTGGGGAACCACGAGATAAATCGGAATGCAGTCGGCGACGGTGATGGCGAGCAGCACACCGTGGCTGCCCGTGGCGTGGCCGTCCACTCCGTCCACGATCAGCCAACCGTCGCTCGTTTGGCGATGCCAAAGGACCTCGGTGCCGTGCATCTGATGGCCGAGGATGACGGTCGCGAACGCCGGGCGGAACGCGGTGCGGAAGGCGCGCCAGCGCGTCATCACCTGCCCCACATTTTCCTCGCTCCAGAGGCCGAGCGAGAAGCCCGCCCGCCTGTCCGGCCCGCGGCCGGTGATCCCGGCCACCACACCGTAACGCTCGGCCCACTCGCGCAGCTCGAGCCGCGGGACGGAGGGGTCGGCAACGGGCTGTTCCCTGAGCGTCATCGTCCGTCATCGACTTTCTCGATATGCGCCCCCAACGCCGCCAGCCGCTCATCGATCCGCTCGTATCCGCGCTCGATCTGGCCGATGTTGTGAATCACCGAATCGCCCTGCGCCGCGAGCGCCGCGAGGAGCATCGCCATCCCGGCGCGGATGTCGGGGCTGTCCACCACGCCGCCGCGGAGCGGGGACGGTCCGGCGATGACCGCGCGATGCGGGTCGCACAACACGATCCGCGCACCCATGCCGATCAGCTTATCGACGAAGAAGAGCCGCGACTCGAACAGCTTCTCGAACACGAGCACCAGCCCCTCGCATTGCGAGGCGACGACGATGGCGATGGACATGAGGTCCGCCGGGAACGCCGGCCACGGACCGTCCTCGAGCTTGGGGACGTGGCCGCCCAGGTCGGGGCGGATGCGGCGCTCCTGGTCCGCGTCGACGACGAGCTTCGAGCCGTCGAGGCGCGGGCGGACGCCCAGCCGTTCGAATGCCATCAGCGTGGCGCGCAGATCTCCGGCCCGCACGCCGTCGATCGTGACGGCGCCGTTCGTCACTGCGGCGAGGCCGATGAACGAGCCGACCTCGATGTGGTCCGGTCCGATGCTGAAGGGCGCGGCTTTCAGGTGGGCACCGCCGTCGATGGTGACGGTATTCGTGCCGATGCCGCCGATCTCGGCGCCGAGCGCCGCGAGAAAATGGCACAGGTCCTGCACGTGCGGCTCACACGCGGCGTTCCGCAGCACCGTGGGCCCGCCGGCCGCGACCGCCGCCATCAACGCGTTCTCGGTGGCGGTGACGCTCGGCTCATCGAGGAAGATGTCCGTCCCGGCGAGGCGCTTCGCCTCGATCTTGTACGCGGTCCCCACGGTGACGTCGGCGCCCAACTGCTCCAGGGCGAGAAAGTGGGTATCGATGCGCCGCCGCCCGATCACATCGCCCCCCGGCGGCGGCAGCGTGACCCTGCCGAACCGGGCGAGCATCGGGCCGGCCAGCAAGATCGACGCGCGGATCCGGGCGCAGAGCTTGGGGTCGAGGTCGCGGGCTTCGGCGCCGGCCGTGTTCACCTCGACCGAGTTCGGGCCCGTCCAGCGCACGGCGGCGCCGAGGCCGGCGAGGAGCTCGAGCATCGTCTCGACGTCGCGGATGTGAGGGACGTTGTCGATGCTACAGGGCCCGTCGGCCAGCAGCGTGGCCGCGAGGATGGGAAGCGCGGCGTTCTTGTTGCCCGCCGGGTGGATGGTCCCTTTGAGCACCCGGCCGCCCGTGACGCAGAACGACGCCGGCATAGGTCCCGCAAGCTACGGAGCGGCTTGCGCGCGCGTCAAGCGGGCCGAGCGCTTCGCTCAGTCATGATCCAACCACTTGCGATGCTCCGCACGATCGGTAGCTGTACCGCATCGGGCTGGCGTGGCAGCTCTGCAACCGGCACCCCCGGTTGCCAAATCGAGACGTGAGCGTCGAGCGGCTTGCCGGAGACTCGGCCGGTTCCTCTGAAGTGCCCTACTTCCCCGCCACCAGCCGCTCGAAGCGCGGGTTGCCCTTGAGCGGCGCGAAGGTGGGGTCGATCCGGAGCCACCCGGGGGAGAGGTAGTACGGCATCGTGAGCAGCGGCTCGAGCTCATCGAGCGCCTTCTCGGGCTCGCCCACGAGCAGGTAGATGCGCGCGAGCTGATGCTGGAGGTAGGCGCCCAAGTAGGCGTCCCGGCTGATGGGGAAGAGCGCGACCCCGCGCTTCCCTTCGGCGATCGCCTCCGCCTTCCGGCCCAGGTAGGCGAGGGCCAGGCCGCGGAAGACATGCCGCTGGCCATCGTCGGGCGTGGCCCGGAGCTGCTCCTCGAGGGCGAGCCGGGCCGAGTCGGCGTAGATCCGCGTCTGGGTCGGGTTCCCGCGCAGCTCGTAGGTCTGGGCGCGGACGATGGCCCACGCGCTGCGGTCGTTGTCCCAGGCACTTGGCGGGAGCGCGAGGAGTTGCTGCTGCTGGCTGTCGTCCAGCACCCAGTAGAGGTCCCAATAGTTCCCGAAGATGGCCAGGAGGGCCGCGGGCTCGACAGCGGTGAGGGCGGTGCGCACGACCGCCCGGGCGCCCGCGAGGTCGCCCTGGCCGAGGGCCACCATGGCCTTGTCCTCGATGCTGGTGAGGTTGGTGGGGCCGAGCGCGAGGGCCCGGTCCAGGGCCACTTGAGCCTCGGGGTAGCGGCGCAGATAGAGCAACGAGAACGCAGTGCGCCGCGCCGTGTTGGCGGAACGGGGGTCGAGCGCGCCCGCCTTGGCCAGACGCGGGAGCGCCGCCTCCCAACGGCCCAGGCGCTGCTCCGCCAAGGCCGCCGTCGTGAGCAGGTCGACGTTGTTGGGCGCCAGCTTGAGCCCGGCCTCGGAGGCCAGGAGCGCCTGTCGGTTGTCCACCGCCACGGCCCCGTAGTAGGCACCTAGCGCCACCTGTCCCTCGGGCCGGTCGGGGCCGAGCGCCTGCGCCCGCTCCGCCGCGTGCCGGGTCTCCGCCGCCAGCTCGGGCGTCGGTGTGCTGTTGGCGTGGAGCAGCGCGCAGGCGCGGGCGAGCTGGGCCCAGGCCGGGACGAAGGCCGAGTCGAGCGCCACGGCCTGCTCGTAGAAGCCGATGGCCCGCCGCAGACTCGGCGGATCACTCGCGGCCAGGCTTTGCGAAGCGGCCTCGCCCTTCAGGAAGGCGTCGTAGGCCGCCAGGTTCGCGGTCGGTCGGGCCGCGAGTTCGTGGCGGGCGCTGTCGCCCAGGGCTACGTTGAGCGCGCTCGCCACCTTGGTCGCGATGTCGGCCTGGACCTGGAAGACATCGGTGAGCGAGGCATCGAATCCCTGCTGCCACTTCGTGGTGGGCGCGGCACCGGGCTCGACCCGGATGAGTTCGGGGCTGACGCGCACCCGGCTCGGCCCACCGGCCGCTTTGTCCCACCGCACCGTGGCCGTGAGCAGGTAGTCGGCGCCCAGCTCGCGGGCGATCTGCTGGGGTGCCTTGGTCGTCTGGCGGTACTCGTTCGAGCTGGCCCGTGCGATGACGGCGAGCCCGGACACGTGGGACAGCTTGCCGCGCACCTCGTCGGTCATGCCATCGGCGAAGTAGGCGTCCCCCGAATCGCCCAGATTCTCAAACGGGAGAACCGCAAGGCGCTTGGGGCCCGTGGTCTCCGCCTCGGATGTTGTGTGACTCCGGCGCCAGGCGAAGAGCACGCCCAGGCCGATGAGGAAGCCTAACCCCAGCGTGATCGCAGCGACGGGCAGACGTGGCCGGCGGGGGCGCGGGCCGGCTGGAACAGCGGTGGTCGGCGGCGGGCCGGCGGTTGCCGGCGCCGCGAAGGTGGTGGGGGCGGCTATCCCGCTCGCGCCCGGGACGGCGCCGCTCAGCTGCACCTGCAGCGCCCGGGCGAACTCCCCAGAGGTGGCAAAGCGGTCCGCCGGCACCGGGGCGAGCGCCCGCTGAATGACCAGGTCCACTGCCTCGGGCACGCTGGGCCGCGCCTTCCGCACGCTCGGCACCGGCTCGGTGAACCGCTTCATGATGATGACCTGCGCGGTCGGCCCGGTGTACGGCGGCTCGCCCGCGAGCAGCTCGTACAGCACGCAGCCAAGCGAATAGACGTCGGTGCGCGCGTCCACCGCCTTGTCACCACTGGCCTGTTCCGGGCTCATATACGCCGGGGTGCCCACGCTCATCCCCGTCTCGGTCAGGCGCTCGTCGGCGCCCGCCAGGGCCCGGGCGATGCCGAAATCCGCCACCAGGGTGTCGCCATCTTTGGTGAGCAGGATGTTCTCGGGCTTGATGTCGCGGTGCATCACCCCCTGGCGGTGGGCATAGTCCAGAGCGCGCGCGGTTTCGGTCGAGATCCGGAGCGCATCTTCAAGCGGCAGCTGGCGCTCTCGCCGCAGCCGGCTCCGCAGGCTCTCGCCT
>QHVD01000004.1:16076-21645 GCA_003222235.1 Gemmatimonadota bacterium
AACCAAAGCTGCCCCGCCGCCTCCCCGGAATCCAGCACCGTGAGGATGTGCGGATGCTGAACCGCGCCGCAAACTCGATCTCTCGGTGAAACCGCTCGGAGCCGAGCGCGGCGGCCAGCTCGGGATGGAGCACCTTGAGCGCGACCAGCCGCTTGTGCTTGACATCGCGCGCGAGATAGACCGTAGCCATCCCCCCGCGCCCGAGCTCGCGCTCGACTACGTAGCGGCCACGGAGGGCGTCGCGGAGCGCCGCCTCGTCAGCCAGGGAATCATCCTTTGGGTAGGTGGGGGGAATTTGTACCGGTGCGCCGTCGAAGGCCAGCCGCACGGCTGGCGGCGGAGGGTTGGTTTCGGTGGGTCTTCGCCCGATCCGGCGGGACTCGTGGGCCTCTGGCTGTGCTCAGGGACGGGGCTGCGCTCCCGTGGCCTTGTGCGCGCGTCAAGCGTTCGCGAAGTTCGCGGCGTGAACCCCCTCCTTGCGCTCGGCCTCCTCGCCGCGGTCGGGCTCCTCGCGACGCGGCTCCCACGCCTGCCGGCGCGGCACTCGCTCGGGCTCCATCCCGTGTTCGCGGCCGGCGCGCCGCTGCTGCTGCTGCTGCTCGGGCTCGTGCTGGGGCCGGGCGTCGGCCTCCTTTCCGGTCCCGCGCTGCGAGCGCTGGCCCCTGCGACGGCCCTCGCCATCGGCTGGATCGGAGCCGTGTTCGGCAGTCGCTTCGAGTGGCGCTACGTGCGGCGGATCCCGGGCCGGGTGTGGCTCCTCGCAGCAGGCTCGGCCGCCCCCGTGTTCGCGGTGGTGGCGCTCGGCGCCGCGGGGCTCGCGCGGCTCATCCCCGCGCTCGCGGCGGAGTGGACGCCACGGGTGCCCGCATTGCTCGCCATGGCCGCGGTGGCCGCCATGTCGGGGCCGGGCGTGGTGGCGCTCGTGGCGCAGGCGCTCGGAATCCGCCGGAGCGTCGCCCGGGTCGTGGCGTGCGCGGCGGCCCTCGAAACCGCGCTCGGCGCGCTCGCGATGACGGTCCCGTTCGCGCTCCACCATCCCTTGCCCGCCGCGCGGACTCCCGCGCTCGGCTGGCTGTTCTGGACCGCCTTCGCCGCCGGCGGCGGTGGGCTCGTCGGGCTCGTGTTTCTGAGCCTCACGCGGCCATCTCCTTCCTCCGCGCCCGCGCAGGAGGATATCGGCCTCGCGCTGTTTGGCTCGCTGCTGTTCGGTGCGGGGATCGGCTACGGGGCGGGACTCTCGCCCTTCCTGGTCTGCGCGCTCGCCACGGCGCTGATCGTCAACTGGTCGCCGCAGCGCCGGCGCGCCCGCACCCTGCTCGCCGAGTGGGGAAACCCCATCTACGCGTTGCTCCTGATAGCTGCAGGCGCATTGCTCAGCCCGCCGACACTCTGGATCGTGGTGCCTGCGGTCCTGCTTGGCTCGCTACGCGCGGCGGCTCGCTGGACGGCCGAGTACCTGGGGCGGCCGCTCCTCAGGCTCGCCCGGCTGACGCCCGATGCCGGCATCGCGACCGTAGCGCAGGGCGGCGCGGCGCTGGCGCTCGGGATCGATTTCTTCCTCACGTACGGGCGCGAGCCTGGGGGCCGGGGCGCCGCGGGGGCGGCAGGGGCGGCCGTGCTCGCGACCATGATCCTGGGCGTAGCCCTGGCGCAGCTCGTGGCTCCGCTGCTCACGCAGCGCGCGCTGCGCCTGCCGCGGGCGGCGTTGACACCCGCGCGTGCAGCGGTCGAGCTTAGCTCGGGCGCTCCGGCGGACTGACCCGATGATCCCCTCATGGGTCGCGGTGCTCACGGGGATTTCGCTCGCGATCCTCGCGATGGCGGCGATCGCGATCGCGCTGTCGTCCGTCGCGGCGGTGCTGGCGCTGCGCGCCTTCCTGCGGGTGTTCGAGCACCTTGCCGGCCCCGCGGTGAGCGACGCGCGCCAGCTGGTGGCGGGGATCCGCGCGGAGGCGGAGAGCCTCGTGGGCACGTCGCGCGACCTGCGGAGCCGCGTCGTGAAGGCGGCCGACGCCGCCGAAGCGCGCCTCGCCGATCTCGACGCCCTGTTCACCGTGGTGCAGGAAGAAGTGGAGGCAACCGCGCTCGACATGGCGGCGACCCTGCGCAACGTACGCCGCGGGCTGTCGTTGTTCGAGTGGGGAAAACGGACGTTGAAGCGCGGGAGGAAGCACTGAACGGCCGGCAGATCGTGGGCGCCACGGCGGCGGCCGTC
Organism: Gemmatimonadota bacterium; assembly: GCA_003222235.1. Taxonomy (GTDB): domain Bacteria; phylum Gemmatimonadota; class Gemmatimonadetes; order Gemmatimonadales; family GWC2-71-9; genus AG12. The sequence continues at coordinate 18,292 of QHVD01000004.1, forward strand.
GTGGGGATCGCCGTCTGGCCCGCCGTGGCCCACGCCTGGACCCCGGGCACGCACGTCTACCTTGGCGAGTCGGTGCTCGCGAACCTGCAGCAGCTGCCGCTCGCCGTCGCCGATCTGCTACGCGCCTTCCCCTACGATTTCCTGTACGGCAACATCGCCGCGGACACCTCGATCGCGAAGAAGTACGCGCCCGTGGGGCGGCACTGCCACGCCTGGCACGTCGGCCAGGAGATCTTCGATCTCGCCCCGACGGACCCGTTGCGTGCCTTCGGGCTGGGCTATCTGTCACACCTCGCGGCCGACACGGTGGCCCACAATTTCTTCGTCCCGCACCAGCTCGTGCTCACGTCGAGCACCGCGGCGTTGGGCCACAGCTACTGGGAGAGCCGGTTCGAGACTCACCTCGGCCCCGCCTACGCCAGCACTGCCAAGGAGCTGATCCTCCAGGACCACACGCCGAGCGACGCGCACCTCGATTCGATCATCTCGCCCACGCTCTTCAGCCTCCGCACGAACCGGCGGCTGTTCCGCGGCATGGTGCGCCTGACCGAAAGCGAGAGCTGGCGCTGGGCGTTCCAGGTGATTCTGGAGAACACCCGCTGGGACCTCCCCGACGAGCACGTGGAGCGCCAGATGGCGGTGGCGTTCGAGTACGTGATGGAGGTGCTCGGCGAGAAGGACGCGGCGGCCCGGCGACTCGACCCCGCGGGCGCCCACGCCCTGAGGCTCGCCAAGCAGATGCGTCGTCAGGCGCTGCAGGAAGGCGGCCGTCAGGAGCCCGAGCGGATGGAGGCCGCGGCCGAGGAGCACTTCGGGCTGCCCAGCCCGGCGCTGGATTACTGGACGGCGTCGAAGGCGCAGCGACCCTGGCGAGACAGGGCGAACTAGGGGCGGCTGTCGACGGGGGAGCCCAGCTTCTCCTCGAGCACTCTCTGGACCAGCTTCGGGTCCGCCTTGCCGCGCGACAGCTTCATCACCTGGCCCATGAAGAACGGCATCAGCTTCGTCTCGCCGTTCTTGTAGCGATCGACCTCGGCGGGGTGGGCGGCCAGCACATCGGTGATCCAGCCGGCGACGACGCCCGTGTCGGCCACCTGCACGAGCCCGAGCGCCTCCGCCGCGTTGCGCGGCTCCCCGCCCCGCTCCGCCACCTCGGCGAACACTCGCTTCGCCGCCTGATGACTCAGGGTGCCGCCCTTCACCAGTCCAATGAGCTGAGCGAGCGACGTGGGGGCGACGCGCAGCTGCTCGTGGTTGTCCTTTGCGTCGGCGAGGACCTCGGTCATCACCCAGTTCGCCGCCGCCTTGGGCTCCGTCCCGGCGCGCACGACCGCCTCGTAGTAGTCCGCCACGGCGCGATCGGCGGTGAGCACCGCGGCGTCGGTGATGCCGAGCGCGTACTGCGTCACGAAGCGCTCGCGCTTGCGCGCGGGCAGCTCCGGCAGGGCCGCCTGCTCCTCGGCCACGAAGTCCTCCGCGAGCACCAGCGGCGGCAGGTCGGGGTCGGGGAAGTAGCGGTAGTCGTGGCTCTCCTCCTTGGTCCGTTGCGGGCGCACGGCATTCGCCCGCGAGTCGTACAACAAGGTCTGCTGCTCCACGGCGCCGCCGGCCTCGAGGATCCCGATCTGGCGGTCGCGCTCCACGGTGAGCGCCTTCTCGACGTAGGCGAACGAGTTGATGTTCTTCACCTCGGTCTTGGTGCCGAGGGCGATCTCACCGTCGCGGCGCACGGAGACGTTCGCGTCCACCCGCAAGCTGCCCTTTTCCATGTCGCAGTCGGACACCCCGGAGTACTCGAGCACCTGCTTCAAGGTCTGGAGGTAGGCGCGCGCCTCCTGGGGCGAGCGGAAGTCCGGTCCGGTGACGATCTCGATCAACGGCACCCCGCAGCGGTTGAGATCGATCGCCGTTTCCTTGGGGAAGCGGTCGTGGAGCGACTTCCCTGCGTCCTCCTCGACGTGCAGCCGCACGATCGTCGCCGTCGCGAGGCCCCGATCGGGCGACAGGTACGACAGCGACCCCTTGGTCGCGAGCGGGCTCTCGAACTGCGAGATCTGATAGCCCTTCGGCAGGTCGGGGTAGAAGTAGTTCTTGCGCGCGAACACGCTCTTCGGCTGCACCGTGCAGCCCAGGGCGAGCGCCGCCCGCACGGCGAGCTTGACCGCCTGCTCGTTCGGCACCGGCAGCGCCCCCGGCAGCCCCAGGCACACGGGGCACACGTTGCTGTTGGGGGGCGCGCCGAACGCCGCGGAGCAGCCGCAGAACATCTTCGACTTCGTGTGCAGCTGGACGTGCGTCTCGAGTCCGATGACCGTCTCCCAGCGGCCCCCTCCAAGCCCTGCCATCACGCCTCCTGGCTCGCGGGGACGACCCGCTCGAGCGCGTACGCGGCTTCGATCATCTCGTCCTCGAGGAACGCCTGACCGATGAACTGCCCGCCGAGCGGCAGTCCCTTGATCCGGCCGATCGGGATGGACATCGCGGGGAGCCCCGCGAGATTGGCGGTCACGACGAAGCTGTCCGACAGGTACATCGCCACGGGGTCGGCGAGCTTCTCGCCGGCCTTGAAGGCCGGCGTCGGCGTCGTGGGCGTGAACACCAGGTCGACCCCGCGGTCGAACACGTTGCGAAAGTCCTGGGCGATGAGGGCGCGCATCTGCTGCGCCTTGCGGTAGTAGGCATCGTAATAGCCCGACGACAGTACGTACGTGCCCACGAGGATGCGGCGCCGCACCTCGGGCCCGAACCCTTCGCCCCGCGTGGTGCGGTACAGCGCGCGCACGTCGGGCGCTCCGTTGAACCGCGCACCGTAGCGGGCGCCGTCGTAGCGCGCCAGGTTCGACGAGGCCTCGGCGGGCGCGATGATGTAGTAGGTCGGCACCGCGTACGGCGTGTGCGGCAGCGAGACCTCGCGGACGGCGGCGCCGAGCTCCTTGAGCAGGCGGATCGCGCGGTCACAGGCCCGCCGCACCCCGGGATCCAGGTCCTGGGGGAAGTACTCCTTCGGAATCCCGACCACGAAGCCCTGGAGCGACTCGGGCACGGTCGGGAGGCGGAGGGGATCGCGGTCCTCGCACGTCGCATCCCTGGGATCGCGCCCGCTGATCACCGACAGGACCCGCGCGGCGTCGTGCACGCTGCGCCCCAACACGCCGATCTGGTCGAGCGACGACCCGAAGGCCACCAGCCCGTAGCGGGACACCCGGCCGTAGGTGGGCTTGATCCCGACGATCCCGCAGAAGGACGCGGGCTGGCGCACCGAGCCCCCGGTCTCCGAGCCGAGCGCCGCCGGCACGGTCCCGGCGGCCACGAGCGCCGCCGAGCCGCCGGACGAGCCGCCCGGCACCCGCGCCT
>QHVD01000078.1:0-4606 GCA_003222235.1 Gemmatimonadota bacterium
GTCGCTGGCAACCCGCCCCCTGACGCCTCCTCATACCTTGAAGGCCAAAGCCACTCGACGAGCCCCGTCTTCGCGGCCTGGAGGGGACTGGACTTGAGTCCAAGTTTAGCTTAGACTCGGGTCCAATGTTGATGCGACGCGAGCAGAACCGGACCGATCAGCGCGCACGGATCGTCGAGGCAGCGCGGCGGCTGTTCGCCCGCGACGGTGTGGACGAAGTAACGATGGCGCAGGTGGCGGCGGAGGCGGGCGTTGCGCGGGCCACGGTCTTCAACCACTTCGGCTCGAAGCACGCACTGGTCGAGGCGATCACCGAGGACGTGATCACCTACTACGACGGCATGCTGCGAAACGCCCTCGCCGACACGGTCACGCCCACCACCACGCTGGTGCGGGCCCTGTTCGAGACGATGGGTGCCGGGATCGAAGAGGACCGCCGTTTCTACCGCGGCGTGTTTCGCGAGATCGCGAAGGTCCGGCTGGGGCTGGACGAAGGCGGCGTCGGACAGCGGGCGGGCGCGGCGGCGATCGAGCTCCTCGTGAAGCTCCTCGCGCGCGGCCAGCAGCGGGGCGAGCTCAGCCGGGCGTACCGCGCCGAGGATCTCGCCTCCGCGTTCGACAGCCTGGTGAACGGGACGATCACTCACTGGCTCTACGGCGACGCTGCCGAGCCCCTGCGCGAGCGGATGGGGCGGGCGGCGGAGGTGTTCCTCGGGGAGGTCGCGGTGGGTCCGGCGGTCGGGCGTCGCCCCTTGCCAACCCTCGCTCCGCGGCGGGCGCGAAGGCGCCGATCACGCCACGCGGGCGACGAACCAGGAGGACCACCATGCACCCGGCCGCCTATGATCCCCTCGATCCGGTAGTGAGGCAGGATCCCTACCCGTACTACGCGAGGCTCCGGCGGGAAGCGCCCGTCTATCAGGTCCCGGGCGGCGGCCTGTGGGCGATCAGCCGCCACGAGGACGTGCTCGCCGTCCTCCGATCGCCGGAGCGGTTCTCGTCCGCCGCCATGGCGGACGCCGTCCGGAGACCGGTCGACCTGGCGCCGGAGGGGGACCGGGCCGGGGCGCCCGGCGTCGGCGCCGCGGCGATCATCGGCTCCGATCCGCCGGCCCACACCCGGCTGCGAAGCATCGTGAGCCGCGTCTTCACGCCACGACGAATCGCGGCGCTCGAGCCGCGCGTGCGGGACATCGCCCGACAGCTCCTCGCCCGCTTCATCCCACGCGGGGAATGCGACCTGGTCGCAGAGTATACGGTGCCGCTTCCCGTCGCCGTGATCGCGGAGCTGCTCGGCATCGACCCGGAGCGGCAGACCGACTTCAAACGCTGGTCCGACGCGGCGATGCGCGCGGTCTTCGACAGCCCGGAGCCGGCAGAGGCCGAGGCGATCGGCCAGTCTCTGGGGGAGATGAACAGCTACTATGACGAGGTCATCGCGGCGCGCCGCAGCCGCCCGTCGGACGACCTGATCGGCACGCTGCTCCGCGCGGAGTCCGTCGACGGCGCGCTCACCGCGGACGAGGTGAAGATCTTCACCTTCACGCTACTCGTGGCAGGCAACGTGACGACGACACATCTGATCGCGAACGCAGTCCTGGCGTTGCTCGAGCATCCAGCCGAGCTCGAGAAGGTCCAACGTACGCCGGCCCTCATTCAGAGCATGGTCGAAGAGGCCCTTCGCTACGACTCGCCGGTTCAGTTCCTCCTGCGCACGGCGACCGCGGACATCGAGCTCGCGGGCGTGACCATTCCGCGCGGCGCGGTCGTCGCGCCGCTCGTCGCCTCGGCCAACCGGGACGAGCGCACGTTTCCGCACGCCGATCGCTTCGAGGTGACGCGCAATCCGCGGGATCAGCTCGCCTTCGGTCACGGGATTCACATCTGTCTCGGAGCCGCCCTGGCGCGCCTGGAGGCACGTGTGGCCTTCGAGGAGCTTCTCCCCCGTATCCGGAACCCCATCCGTACGACCGAAGACCTCAACTGGACCAACGTCCTTACCCTGCGCGGGCCGACGGCGCTGCGCCTCGGTTTCGAAACGACGGAGGAACGTTCCGCGTGCCCTTCCCGAGCGACGGGCATCCTCGACAACGAGACGCTGGTACGGCGCTTCATCGAATCGTGGTCGCACCTGGATGCGGCCGAGCTGGCTGCCTACTTCACGGAGGACGGCACCTACCACAACGTCCCGGTCGCGCCGGTCACCGGGCGCGCCAACATCGAGGCGATGATCCGGGCCGTCATCGCCCCGTGGAGCGAGACCCGTTGGGAGATCGTGACGCTCCTCTCCGCGGGGAACGTCGTCGTCGCCGAGCGCATCGACCGCACACGAGCGGGTGAGCGGTCCGTCGAGCTCCCCATCGTCGGCGTCTTCGAACTCGAGGAGGGAAAGATCAGGGCATGGCGAGACTACTTCGACCTCGGGACGTACACGCAAGCGATGACGTGAGGGCCGAACGTCCGACCTCGACCCTGGCACCTGAACGCTGACGACCGACCGCCGCTGCCCGCGGGACGAAGGGCCGACACGAGCCCGGCCCTGCCGCGACGTACCCACGCGCCGCCACAGCCGCCCGGCGGCGGGGCGCAAACGGCAGCTCCGAAGTATCGACTGTGCCCGAACTGTGGCCCAGCGCAGCCAGGAGTCTCTTCCGGCCCTTCGTTGGCTCCGATCCCGCAGAGTAGCCGGCGCCGCCCTCGCCGCAGGAACCCAAGCTCCCGTAGGCCCGGCCCATTCCATGCGAATCCGCCGCACCGCCTCGCTCTCGGTCCTGAACAGCAGGATGGCGCGGTTGTAGACGATGATCTCCACGTCGCCCTGGTCGTGCCAGACGTGTAGCTTCTCGTACTGGATGGGGGTCGCCCGCCTGGGGGGTCGCCGTAGGTGCCGCCGAGGTCGAGGAAGCGCTGGTCGCTCCGGGTTGGCGCTCGGCGTCGAGTCGCCATACTCTGGTGGTTGTCGCCGCTCATCTTGGGATTCGGCATTCCAGGGGTCACAGTGTCCCTAGCGCCCGATCTCGCCTCGGTGTGGACAGTCATCTTCGCGACGCCCATTGGATGGTTGTTCGTGACGGGACTGCTCTCGGGCATCTTGGTTTGCACGTTGACGTTTGCTGGCGATGCCGGGCGGCTGCGCAACCGTGCCCTCCTCTTGGGAGGGATACTTCTGCTGGGCGACGTGGTGGTCGCCGCGCTCTCCAGTCACTGGTCGGCGCTTGGTGACCTGGTGGTCGCCGCCCTCTCCAGTCACTGGTCCGCAGATCGCCTGCACCATTTGTCTCTGCTCGACGCCGCCACGGTACTCCATGGGCTCGCCCTCCTTTCCACATGGCACTACGCGCGGGCGATCACGCCCTAAACCTATGAAACCGTTCCAACACGGTTGGGATTCATTGCCGGGGCCGCTAGCCCACATGAGAGCATCGGCGTTGGCTATCTGCTTGCTGGCTCCGGTTGTCGCCACCTGCGCGAAAGGGCGCCCAGCAGTCCCAACGTAGCGTCTGAATCGAGCCCCAAAATTCGACTCCTCAATACCAAGATTTTCGGACACTCGGCCGATGATGCAGTCGTGCTGCTGCAACCGAACGACGGCAGCAAGGTAGACCCGGAGTATGTTCTTACCGACATCAAGGATGGGAGATACCACGCAGCGACTGTGTGCTATCCGCCAACGCTGACGGTCGATGATGTCCGCAGGTCGGTCAACGAGGTCTACGGCAAGTACGAGCTACGAGACCTAGATGGAGTCTGGAGAGACGCAGACGAAAAATTCACCATTGCTCTCAACAAGGATGTGGATGGTATCCACGTCATGTACATCACGTTTCAGCCGATTCGAGAGGTCTTCAAGAACATGTTGAAGGCTGGAGTGTTCGGGCCGCACTCGGGTCCGACCGGCGAGCCTTCGCCGTGAGCCGTGACCTCGCTGCCGACGACCGAACGTGCGCCGGATGCCGTCATCGGCCGAATCATTCCAGGCGCGGTCCGTCTTGTCACACGCTGCGAAGAGGGCGGTATTCCTGTGCCGTGACGGCGAGGCTGGCGACGTGTTAGCCCGGCTCAGGGTCAAGGAGAGCCGCAGTTGCCAGCGTCCCGCAGCGCTCGCCGTCGCAGCGATCATGGGCCGCTCATCTTGCCCCTCCCGAGCAACGGCGAAGTCTCCTGCCATCCCAACGTCTTCGGCGGCCAGGACTGCATCAGCCCGGAGGGGCGCTTCACATCGACGCCGAACATCTTCGGCGGCTTCGACACGACCTCCCCCGATGGCTCGCGCTCATCCTCCCATCCGAACATCTTCGGGGGCGAGGACACGACGACACCCAAGGGCACCATCGAATCGAAGGAAAATATCTTCGGCGGCAAGGACTATCGCCTCCCGAGCGGCGAGCGGATCGAGTCGTACCCGAATATCTTCGGCGGTCAGGACTTCAGGCAGCGCGACGGGCACGTCGTGGAGTGCAGACCGAACGTCTTCGGCGGCGAGGATTGCCGCTGACCAAGGCCGAGTATGTAGCGCCTTCCGGCGTGAAGCAGTAGGCTACTCGCTGATGGCCAGGCTCCTGCGGGTGATCCTGGTTCTCGGCGTCCTTGAGGTCGCGAGCGCGAC
>QHVD01000078.1:4694-7965 GCA_003222235.1 Gemmatimonadota bacterium
CATGTCTCGCCTGCTGTCGGTGCCGCGGCGCGGGCGGGACCGATCTGGTTCATCCCTGGCGTGACCTCGACGCGGGCGATCATCCAACTGCTGCCGCGCTATCCCGAGGAACTCTACCCGACCAAAGTGCTGATCTTCGTGCGGCGGCCGCTGCGCGCACCGATCACGCTGCGGGGCCGACGCTGCTCGGACGGCAAGGCGCTGCGTTTCTGGTATCGAGCTGACGACGGCGAGCCCCCCGGCGCCGGTTCATCCAGTCAGTTGGAGCAGGTGGGCGACCTGGTTGCGGAGCTACAGGCAGGCGAGCCTCCGATCACGCAGCCCGCACTCGGCTACCCTGGCTACATTCTGTTCTCCGCGCCTGGGAAGTGGAAGGTGTCGGCATGGCAGAACGGTCGCCTCGTGGGTACTGTCGTCTTCCGCGTCGTCGCGCCGTAACCTCCGGCCGTGGCTCCTGGCCGCCCAGCGGCGTGTGACGTGACTCGGGGACGCTGCCGGGTGAGAAGACGGCTGAGGATGGCGGGCTTCAGGGCGAGCGCACGCACCGCAGCGTGTACTGCGTCACGGTGATGAGGGGCAGATTCGGGCGCTCAACGATTCGAGCCTGGCCGACTGGCACGGCGACACTCTCGACCAGGCGACCACAGACCTCCAGGCAGAAGAACCCGAACGTGCAGGCGCCGTTCGCCTGCTGATCGAGGTCGCACTGTCCTTCTTCGACGGGACCCAACACCCCGTCTTCGCAGGTTCGCGTCACAGCGGCGCAGTGATGCTGTTCGTCGCACGGCACCGCCGCCCGACAGCGTAGCCGGAGCTTCGGCCCATTGAAGTTGGGCCGCACGACGCGCTGGCGGCGAACCGGAACGGCGAATTCCTCGAAGCCGCAGCAGCCCTTGCCGGGGCAGAGGCAGCCTCCCCGTTCGACGGTAAAGTTACAGATGCCGTCCACGGCCGCGTCACACATAGCCCAATCCACCGGCTGGGCTGGCTGGCCAGGCACTTTGACGACAGCCTGGGCGCTGCCATCAACGCAGGTCAGCTTCCAGGCGGCGTGCGTCACGCTTGCCGTCAGGAGGGCAAGCACAGCGCACGAGAGGGTTACGCGAGCCCACATGGTGATGCAGATGGGGAAGCTCGTATTGCGCCTGAGAGCATATCAGCGGACCTATCGGGTTGAACACACGACGGCACCAGCTATCCCTTCGACGGCTGAGCCTTCCCGTCACGCGGGAGAACCCACGCGAGCGCGCTGCTCCCGCAACCGACGTGCTCAGGATCGCCGCCGCCCCGACAGCGACGTAGGCGACCACCGCCGAAGCCGACAGCACCCGGCTGCCGAAGCTGTGTGGGCAATGCAACCAGCGCGTTGCGTATCGCTCCGTTGCCGTCGGAGACAAAGACGAGCTGCAGCGCGTGATCGTTGGTCGCGGGATCGCCGCACAGGAAAACAGCCCGGGAGAATTGGGAGCTCCGACATTCGCGGGATGTTCGAGCCGATGCAGGCGCGTTGTCAACGCCGCGGCGACGGCTCAGCGCTGCTCGGCGAGGCGCCGCGCAACCCGATCGTATGCGACCGCGGTTGGAGTACGACCTGTGCGCGCCGCCTCGGCGAGGATCTCCCTCGTGTTCCGGCGCGCGAGCTCGGTGATCGCCGCTTCGAGCGCTCCGGCTGGAGTCCCACCCGTCAGGTACTCGTCGACGCCGGCGATCACGCCACCGATGTTGTACGTCCACTCAACTTGAAACAGGATCCCCCGCTGCGCGAGCTGCTCGGCGAGCCCCAGCTCTTCTGCAGTCGACGCCGCCGCGAGCTGGTTGTTCGCCGCGCCGTAGATCATGCGGCAGCGGAGCTCGGGGATCAGATCCCGGCTCACGACCGGCCCGAGCGCACACGGAGAGAGCAGGTCGCACTCCGTTGTGAGGATCTGGGCGGGCGCCAGATGTCGAAGCTCCCGATGCGCGCCGCCACGGAACGGAGCGCCTGCTCGTCGGGATCGGCAGCGACGAGCCGGGCGCCGGCGCCCCTGAGCAGTCCGGCAAGCTGGGATCCCACGCCTCCGAGGCCCTGCAGCGCGACCGTGCGGCCGTGCAGGGTCGCCGGCCCGAACACGTGTCGCGCGGCCTCCTCCATGGCCGCGAAGCAGCCGATGGCGGTGGGTCGGTTCGTTCCGCCCGACGGTCCTTCGCTCCCGCCGACGATGTGCCGCGAGAAGTGTGCGCGAATCGCGTCGATCAGCGGTCCGCCGAAGCCCACGTCGGGTCCCGCGAGGAAGCGGCCGGATTCGATGCAGCGCGCGATGAAGCCCAACCTCGGAAGATCATCGGCGACCAGCCGATCGGCGACGACCACCATCTTGGCACCGCCGACCGGCAGCTCCGCTGCGGTGTTCTTGTAGGACATCGCGCGCGCCAGTCGCAAAGCGTCCTTCAAAGACTCCACTTGCGGCTCGCGCGGCGAATGGAGCCGTACTCCGCCGGCTCGAAGGGCATGGCGTCCTCGGCGCGCGCCGAGCCGCGACGAGTGCACGGCGAGCGCCACGGTCAGTCCGAGCCGCGTTTCATGATCGACGATCAGAAGCTCGTGACCCCCCGCATCCATCTCGGCCTCGAGCTGCCCGAGATCGTCGGCGAGGCCGGCGCTTCGGCAGAGGTCCCGCGCCGCTCGGTCGCCGAGCGTGATCGGATCCTCGCACGGCAACCGGTCACACCAGAGGTCACACCCGAGCACGCTCCAATCGATCCCGGGATCGAAGGTGCGAGCGATGCGGAGCTCGAAGCCTGCCTTGGGGTCCCGGAGCAGGCGCATCTGGTCGAAGCCGTGTGAGGCGAGGAGCGAGGTGAAGCTCATGCAGATAGCTTCCATTAGGGCCCAAGTTCAACGCTCGGACGCAGACGTTCGCCGACCCCCTCTACCTCCAGTAGGACGGAGCTGGGTGCCGGGATCGCAACGATGGCATGTCGGCCGGGCTCCACCAGCCGCCTGGCCTCTGGAGTTTCGGCGTCCAGCCAGAGCGTGACAAGCTGAGCGACGGGCATGTCGCTCTCGTGCGGTACGTCCGAAGGGATCACCGCCCCGTCGTAGCTTCCCCAGCGTGCTCCCGGCGACGACCGCAGACGAACCGGGCCAGAGAGCGGAAGGCAAACCTGTACGGCATGGTGCGCATGGAGGGCGGCGGCGAGCCCCGGCCCCACGTAGAGCACCCGTTCTTCCCAAAAGTAGACGCGCCCGCGCATTGCGATAGAGAGCCTGAGGCGCGGCTCTGATCGAGCC
>QHVD01000079.1 GCA_003222235.1 Gemmatimonadota bacterium
AACGTGAAGCTCGCTCCCGCGGTCGCCGTTTGGTTGGCGCCCGCGTTCACCGTGGGTGCCACGTTCGTGATGGTCGCAGTGGTCGTGGCCGGTGCGCTCGACGCCCCGCGCGAATCGGTGACGGTGAGCGTGACGGTGTAGCTGCCGTTGTTCGCGTAGGTGTGGGTCGGCTTCACCCCCGTGCCGCTGCTCCCGTCGCCAAAAGTCCAGGCATACGTGAGGGCGTCTCCGTCCGGATCAGACGAGCCGCTGCCGTCGAAGCTCACCGCCGCGCCCTCGGCGCCTGAGTACGGGCCCCCTGGCGCGGCTGTCGGCGCGTGATTCACGGCGCCTGGGGCATCATGGCACGAGCCGCTGCCCGCGTCCGTGAAGGTCTGGCCGGCGATGGGGATGAACTTCCAGTCGTAGCCGGTCGAGTACAGCGTCAGCTTCAGGACGCCAAAGGTACTGGCGTTCTGCGCTTGGGTGTTGGGCAGGGGTGTTCCCACGTGGAAGAGGTCCTCGCCGCCCGTGCCCGCGACGAACTCGCGGATCCCGGTGACCGCATCGGCCACGCCTGTGGGGGTCTGCGGGGCGAAGCGTTGGTAGTTGTGCTCATGCCCGGTGATGACGATCTCCCCGCCGGCCGCGTACAGGTCCTGCCACAACACCCGTGTCGTCGTGTCGGCCAGGGAGCCGGAGCTGAACAGCGGAACGTGCAGGTACGCGAGTGTGCAACGTTTGGTGCTGGCGGCGAGATCGGCGCGCAGCCACTGCTCCTGGGTCGAGCCCGCGTTGTGCGCCACGTAGACGTTCAGCGCGATGAGGTGCCAATCGCCGAGGTCGTAGCTGTAATAGCCCTTCGAGGGGTCGCCCGCTGCCGCGCCGAAGTAGCCGAAATAGCCGCTGGCCCCGGACGTGTTGTAGTCGTGGTTGCCCGGGACGGGCCTCGTCCGTGCTTTCTGCCGGCCCCAGGTCGGGCCGTAGCAGTTGGTGAAATCGCTGCTGGAGCCGTTTGGGTACGCGTTGTCGCCCGCCGCGAACACGGTGCCCGGGATGGTGTCGAGCAGGTTCGCGGTGAGGTCGTCCCCGTTCGTAGTGCAGTCGGCGATATCTCCGGCGCCGACGAAGACGACACTGCTGGACGAGACGACCTGTACGGCGAGAGAGTCCGACCCGGACTGTGCCTGACTGTTCGTGACCGTGACGCGCACGCTGTCCCGGCCCAACGCCGAGTAGACGTGCGCGGCGGTGATCGGTGTCGAGGCGCTCGAGGTCGTCCCCGCGCTCGAGCTGCCGTCGCCCCAGGTGATCGTATAGGACCAGGGGGCATCGTTTGCGCCAGCATCGCTGAACGTGGTCGTGAGCTTGAGCGTGTCGCCCGGGTGCGTCGTGAGATCGGGGCCGGCGTTTACGGAAGGCGCGGGAGGTCCTACCGTCGTGCCGTGACACGTGCCGCTCCCCGAGTCCGTGAAGGTCTGGCCAGCGACGGGGATGAAGTTCCAGGAGTAGGTCCCGTCTCCCAGCGTGAGCCTGAGGACGCCGTAGACGACGGGGTTGCGCACCTCGCTGTTTGGTTGCACCGCCGCGATGGCGCTCGTCCCGATCCCGCCCGTGCCCACCGTGAACTCCCGGATGCCGAGCTGCGAATCGAGCGCCCCGCCCGGGGTCTGCGGCGCGAAGCGCTCGTACACCTCGTAGTGCGAGTTGAGCACGACCTCGGCGCCGGCCGCATACAGATCGTCCCAGAACGGCTTGACCCCATCGTATACGACCCCCGCCGCAGAGCTGAAGCGGGGGTGATGCCAGATGGCGAGTGTGCACTGCAGCGTGCTCGCGGCGAGGTCGGCTTTGAGCCACTGCTCCTGGGCCGACCCGGCGGCCGTGGAGACGTCTCCCCCGCTGTTCAGCACGATGATGTGCCAGGCGCCCAGATCGTAGCTGTAGTAGCCCTTGCCGCTGTCGCCGGCGGCGGCGCCCCAGTACTGGTAGTACGTAGCCGAGCCGCGCGACCACGTTTCCATGTGCCCGGGGGCGGGCCGCGTGCGCGCTTTGAAGCGGCCCCAGGTGGTCGTGGGGGCGTAGCAATTGGTGAAGTCGGGGACCACGCTGCTCGAGCCGAGCACGTTGTCGCCGATCGTGAAGACGGTGCCGGAGATGGTGTCCAGGAGCGCGGCGGTGTGCTCGTCGTCCGTGCGATCGCAGCGCGCGATGTCGCCCGCTCCCACCAGGGTGACCGTGGGCGCCGGCGTCGTGCTCGCTAGGGGCGTGGCTCGTTGCCGCGCGGACTGTTGCGGAGCCTGGCTTTCGCGGCACGTGGTGGACAAGGCGCCGACGACGAGGAGCGCGGCGGCGACACGGACGAACGAGTGGGACCGGGGCACCAGGGCTGTCCTTCTGGCCGATCGGGGGTCGCGACGGCGACCTGATGGCCCTCACGAGCGTCACGAGGCGAACACACCTGTGGCCCGTCGCGGCTCGAGGGCCGTATCACAGGGGCTGACGCGCTCACGCGACAGTTCCGCACTGCACACCCAAAGTATGCGGCGCAGTGCGTACGCAGCAGAGCATAAGGCGTGCGCGGGGGGATTGCCGCTAACCGCCTGATTCGTATGTGCTTGGGCAGAACAACCGGTACGAAAAGATCGACGTTTGTAGCGCCCTGCCGACAGGTATGCCGGCCTCATGTTGCGACGCTGCGCGGTGGGCCTTCGGTCGCCGAGCCACTCGCAGCTTAAGCCTAGGGAGATGCGTCCGGGTTGACCTCGTCACCTATCCGAGTATCTTACTTCGACAATTGACGTCCCGTGGTGATTTGCCGCGTATTGCCGCCACGTTAAACAAGGCGCTAAAAAGCGACCGCCCGCGGCATTTGTTGCCCGGGTCTTTTTGTTTGAGGTCTCGATGACCATCACTGCAGCCCCCGTCACCCGCCGACTCTCGCTCGCCGCCCGCCCGCTGCGCTGCCGTAGCTGCGGCGCCGAGCGCCAGGCCGCCCCGGTAGCGATCTGCGACGCGTGCCTCGGCCCGCTCGAGCCGGTATACGACCCGGGGCGGCGCCTTCCGGACCGCGAGGCGATCGGCGCGCGCGTCCCCTCGCTCTGGCGCTACAGGGAATGGCTCCCGTTCGACGGTGAGCCGGTGAGCTCTCTCGACAGCGGATTCACGCCCCTCGTGGAGGCGCCCGCGCTCGCCCAGCGCCTCGGCGTGGGGCGCGTCTGGGTGAAGAACGACACCGTCTGCCACCCCTCCCTCTCCTTCAAGGACAGAGTGGTGGCGGCGGCACTCAATGCGGCTGCGGCTTTCGGAATCGACACCGTGGGGTGCGCCTCGACCGGGAACCTCGCGAATGCCGTGGCCGCGCACGCGGCCCGCGCCGGGCTCAAGGCGTGGATCTTCATCCCCGACGAGCTCGAAGCGGGGAAAGTGATCGGTACGAGCGTGTACGGCCCGAAGCTGGTCCGCGTGCACGGCACGTACGACGACGTAAATCGGCTGTGCGCCCAGGTCGCGGACCGCTTCGGCTGGGGGATCGTGAACGTCAACCTGCGCGCCTACTACGGCGAAGGGTCCAAGACGCTTGCGTACGAGATCGCCGAGCAGCTCGGGTGGCGCCTACCCTCCGCAGTGATCGCCCCGATGGCGGGGGGGTCGCTGGTGTCGAAGCTGCACAAGGGGTTTCGAGAGTTCCTCGACACGGGGCTCGTCGCGGGGCCCGTGCCGCGCCTGTACGGGGCCCAGGCGGCCGGGTGCGCGCCCATCGTGCAGCTGGTCGAGCGGGGCGGCGACCGGATCGAGCCTGTCGTGCCGCGCACCATCTGCCGCTCGCTGGCGATCGGGAACCCGGCAGACGGCGTGTTCGCGGCTCGCGCGATCCGCGACTCGGGGGGTTGGGCGAGCGCCGTGAGCGACGCCGAGCTGGTCGACGGGATCCGCTGGCTCGCTCAGGACACCGGAGTGTTCGGCGAGACCGCGGGCGGGGTCACGGCGGCGGCGGCGCTCTCGCTGGCGCGCGCCGGGCGCCTCCGGGGCGACGATGAGGTCGTGC
>QHVD01000080.1 GCA_003222235.1 Gemmatimonadota bacterium
CGCCGGCCGGGCCGCGAGCAGCACCGCCACCGCCTCGAGCAGATCGGCGCGCGCGACCGGCTTGGTCAGGTACCCCTGGATCGCCAGCCCCCGGCACCGCTCGGCGTCACCCCGCTGCCCCGCCGACGTGAGCATCAAGAGACGCGTGGCGGAGAGCGCCGGGGCCGCCCGGATCGCCGCGGCGAGCGCGAATCCGTCGCGCTCGGGCATCTGGGCGTCGAGAATCGCGAGCTCGTAAGGGGCGCCCTCCCGCGTCGCGCGCTCGAGCTCCTCGAGCCCCGCGTTCGCGCTCGCCGCTTCTGCGACGCCGACGCCTTCGGCGGCGAGCATGTCCCGGAGCAGGCGGCGGTTCGCCTGGTTGTCGTCCACGACAAGGGCCCGGCGGCCGCTGAGGGAAGGCGCCGCCGCGAGCCGGGGCGACGCCGCTTCGATCGGGAGAGTAACGGCAAAATGAAACTCGCTGCCCCGTCCCACCTCGCTCACGACCGCCAACTCGCCGCCCATCAGCCTGACCAGGCGCCGCGCGATCGCGAGCCCCAAGCCGGTCCCGCCGTAACGCCGCGTCATCGACGCGTCGGCCTGGGTGAACTCCTCGAAGATCGTCGCCAGCTGATCGCGCGCGATGCCGATGCCCGAGTCGCGGACGGTGAACCGCAGGTCCGCTTGCTGGTCGCGCATCCCCACGGGCGCCACCTAGACGATCACCTCGCCGGACTGGGTGAACTTGATCCCGTTGCCGATCAGGTTCGTGAGCACCTGCCGCAGCCGGGTCGGGTCGCCGCGCACCATGTGCGGGGTCTTGCGCGAGACGTCCGCGACGAGCTCGAGCTGCTTTTCCCGAGCGCGCACCGCGAGCAGGGAGACGGTCGAGTGGACGAGCTTCGGGAGATCGAACGGGATGGACTCGAGCCGGAGGTGCTCGCCCTCGATCTTCGAGTAGTCGAGCACGTCGTCCAGGATGGTGAGCAAAGCCTCGGAGGAGGACCGCACCAGCTCGAGCGCCCGGCGCTGCTCGGTGGTGAGCTCCGTGTCGAGGGTCAGCTCCACGAACCCGAGAACGGCGTTCATCGGGGTGCGGATCTCGTGGCTCATGTTCGCCAGGAATGCCGCCCGCGCGCTCGCCGCGCGCTCGGCGAGATCGCGCGCGTCGCGGAGCGCGGCCTCGACCTGCCGGCGCTCGGTCATGTCCTGATACACCACGACGAGCCCGCCGCCCACGATCTCGGGCACAGCGGCGGCGCGCAGTGCGAGGGGGACGCGGCGTCCATCCTTGCGACGGCGCTCCACTTCCGCACGTACGATTTCGCCCGTTCGCACGCGGGCCTCGAGCGCGCGCACTTCGGGCTGCTCTTCCTCCGGCACGACGAGCTCGCCGAGATCGCGGCCGACGACCTCCGCGGCCGAGTACCCGAACAGGGCCTCGAATCCCGGGTTCACGTGCCGAGTCCGCCCGTCGCGGTCCAACACCGCGATGGCGACAGGCGAGCTGGCGACGAGCGCGTCGAGATAGGCCCGCTCGCGCGCCGCCTCCCGCTCGCGCACACCGAGCAGGGCCGTCGCGCGCAGCTGCTCTGCGAGCGTCGCGTGGGCGCGGCGGTTCAGCCCCAGCATGAAACCGGCGTAGACGACGACGAGGAAGATCGCCACCCACTGCGCGCGCGCCTGGCCGCTGGCGAGGATGCCGACCGGCACGCCCCCGAGCGCCGTCGCGAGGAAGCTCCGGAAGCTCGTCGGATCGGCGACGAGCGTGGCCGCCGCGCCCGAGACGAGCCCGCTCAGGACGACCAGGATGAGAGCGGCGTAGCGAAAGGGGACCTCTGGGAACATGGCGGCCGCACCGAGCCCCCAGGCGAGCCCGGCCGCGGCCACCGAGAAACGCACCGCTCGCACGGCGACGGCGGGGTCGCCCGCCGCCCGGCTGTAGTGACGCAAGACAAGGGGGCGCACGGCGGTGGCCGCCAACACAGTCGCCACCCATGCACCCAGCTGGGCGGCCGGCGCGACGCCCCACAGGAGCACTGCCACGGCGCCGATCAACACGATGTGTGCGAGCACGGCGGTGGCCTGCTCGGACAGCACGGCGTCCGCCAGGCGGCGCCGCACTTCCACGTCGACCGAGTATTCGCTGTCGGGGAGCGCCACGCTACCCGTCGACCCGAGTTTTGAGGTGCTCGTCGTAGCACTCCGGGCAGACGCCGTGGCTGAACTCGGCCTTGGACCGTTGCTCGATGTAGCGCTCGAGCGAGCCCCAGCTACCGTCGGGCTGGCGGATGCGCTTGCAGTAGCTGCACACGGCGAGCAGCCCCTCGAGGGTCGAGAGCTCCTCGCGCATGTCCAGGATCCGGCCGGCCACGCGTAACCGGGCCTTGAGCTCGTCGGGGGCGACAGGCTTGGTGATGAAGTCGTCGATGCCCGCCTCCATCGCCTCGAGGAAGCTCTCGGGGCCGCTCCGGGAAGTCTGAAGGATGAAGTACGTGTAGGGCCGTCTCGGGACGGCGCGGATCTTTCGGCACAGCTCGAGGCCGTCCATCTCGGGCATCACCCAGTCGGCGACGACGATGCGAGGCGCGGACAGCTCCCAGGCGCCCCACGCATCGCGCCCGTTCTCGACCTCCATCACGTCGTGGCCCTGACCGGCGAGCACGGCCTGGAGGGTGGCGCGGGTCACGGGATCGTCCTCTGCCAGAAGAATGCGCATGATCGCCGTCCGGGGTCGCGCACAGAAGCGCGGCACAGGATGATAAACGCCGGATCCCTTGGCAAGGGCCCGTGGGCGGGGGCGGCTTTGCCTGGTGCGGCTCCTTCAGGCGACATTTTGCCGCGTGAAGCGTGTCATCGCCGTTTGCGCCCTGCTCGCCGCCTGTCACCCCGGTCCCGGCCCGCGCCCCCTCCGGTTCGGCACGACGTACACCGTCCAGCAGTCGGGCGCCCTCGACGTGATCGAATCGCTGTGGACAGGCGCACCGCTCGCGACCGTGGTGGGACCGTCGGGGCAGATCCTGCGCTCCGCGGCGCAGGGCGACCTCGACGTCGTGATCACCCACGCGCCGGCGCTCGAAGCGCGCCTCCTCGGCACGGAGCACGCCTCGCTACGCTGTCCGCTGGTGGCGAGCCGGTTCGCCCTCGTGGGCCCGACCACCGACCCCGCCGGGGTCGCGGGCGCGGCGGGCGCCGCAGAGGCATTTCGCCGCATCGCCGCCGCCCGAGGTCCCTTCGTATCGCGCGGCGATTCGTCGG
Organism: Gemmatimonadota bacterium; assembly: GCA_003222235.1. GTDB lineage: Bacteria > Gemmatimonadota > Gemmatimonadetes > Gemmatimonadales > GWC2-71-9 > AG12. The sequence continues at coordinate 3,238 of QHVD01000080.1, forward strand.
GAACGCACACCAAAGAGCTCGCCCTGTGGCGGGCCGCGGGCGTCATAGCCGCGCGACCCTGGTACATCGAATCGGGCGCCGACCAGGCGACCACCTTGCACATCGCCGACGAGCGCAACGCCTACGCGCTCGCCGACCTTCCCACCTACGCCAAGCTCACCGGTCTCGGCCTGCGAGTGCTGTTCGCGAACGACACCGCCCTGACCAACCCATACACCCTGTACGTCGTACGGGCCCCTGACGAGCACCCCGCGGCACAGCCGTTCGCCCGCTGGGTCGCGACCACGGCGCGCGCCCGCATCGCCGCGCTCCACCTCCCCGACGGCACGCCGGCGTTCGCGATGCGCGCCGGCGAGTGTCTCACACTCTCTCCCTCGCCGCCGTAGCCCGCTCGTCCCCACCCCCTGACCCCCTCTCCGTTCCGGAGAGGGGGGGACGTCATGAGTTCCCCCTCTCCCGAAGGGAGAGGGGGCCAGGGGGTGAGGATTCAACGGGGTCAGGGGTTGAAGGACTCAAGCGGCTTAGCAGGGAAGGTTCCAACTAACCCCGGACGCAAGTCCGGGGTGGATGGGGGCAAGAACCCCGGCTTTGCGGTTGGGGGTGGAGGTGTACGCGCTCGCCCGGTCCTTGTCGGCGACGCCGATGCTGAGCAGGACCCCGTTCGACAGATTGCCGGTGACGATGACGCGCCAGCGAGTGACGGATTGCCGCTGCACGAACACGCGATAACTCGAGCCGGGCGTCGCCTGCACGGTGTCGATCCGCGCGCTCGTGTCCGTCCCCGCGATTTGCAGCAGCATCGCCCGATCGCTCGACCCCGCGTTGGCAAGCCGCACGGAGAGAGTGCCCGCGGTGGGACCGGTGGGCCCCTCGGTGCAGTAGAGTGCCCCGAGCGTGACCGCGAGGACGAGCGCCGCCCCGTACTGCGCCCGCGCCCTCATGGCCGCCTCCGTTCCAGTTGCATCACTGCGCCGGTGGCGGCGACGTTGCCCGTGCGCTCGAGCCAGCGCAACACGTCGCCCAGGTCGAAGCCGCCGTTTGCGTTGCCCTGCAGATCGAGGTAGCGCCGCTGGTTGTCGCCCGCCGCGGCCGGCCCCTGGAACGCGACGTTCAGCACCTGCTGCAGGGTGAGCGACGGCTCCGCGACCCGCAGCGTCATCGCGCGGCGCGTGGTGTCCGGCCCATCGGTCACGCTCACATCGAACGAGTAGGTTCCCGTGTCGGCCGGCGCGCCGCTCAGCACACCCGCGAGGGAGAGCGTGGTGCCGGGAGGTGGTGCACCCGACTCGATCACCCAGGAGTATGACCCGCCGCCGCAGGCGGCGTTCAGCACCGCGGAGTAGGAGTAACCCCACTGGCCGGCCGGCAGCTGCGGCGCTGTGGTCACCGTGAGCGCGCTCGTTTCGGCGGCGAGCACGAAGCGCATCGGGCCGTTCAGCGCGACCTGGCTGATCGTATCGATTCTGAACCCCGAGCACGCCCCCGTGTTGAGGGTGTCGCTCGGCGTCGTGGAGAACGCGAGCGTCGTGTTGCCCGTGGTCCCAGGATAGGGATCGCCTATGTCGCCCCGGTCCGAGCAGCCGGCCGCCGGCGCAGTGCAGCCGGTGACGTTCGGGTTTGCATCGAGGTTCCCACGACCATCCGCCTGCAGCAATTCGAGCCCGTGGATCGCGCCCGCGTTGACGCTGTTATCCTGATCGAAGCCGTGCAGCGCGATCTGCTGGGAATCGACGTGGTAGACGAGCAAGCCACCGTTGCAGGCCGAGGAGGGATTCGCCTGCTGGTACCAGACCTGACAGGCATTCCGGATCAGCGCCGAGTCGGCCAGTACTGGTTCGCGGTTCTCAAGCAGAAAATATTCCCCGCGGGGGTTCGCTCCGGTCGGACGCACCAGGAACGCGGTGTCCGACATCGGCGCAGGGCGGAACACGTAGGCGCCCGCGGCGGCGAGTGGCGCCACGGTCACCCAGCCCAGCTGGCTCAGCGACCACGCGTCCATGCGCGCCGGGCTGAACGGGGAGGAGTAGTTCCCCGCTCCCATCAAGCTCCAGCGCCCGATCCCTTCCGTGTTACCCCCTGTGTCGTAGAGGTCGGGGAGTCCGAACGCGTGGCCGGTCTCGTGGGCGACGGTGCCGATCGGCATGATCTGGGTCGTGTCACAGGAGACTTCCCCGCCGACGCCGCTCTGGATGATGTAGTCCACCACCGTCAAACTGCCGCCGGCGGGGGCCGGTGAGTGGGTGATGAACGGCGGGTTCAGGGTCGCGCGATGCGCCCAGATGTGATTGTTGGTCGACGCGGAAGCACCGCCCGGCGCGCCGCCACAGGCGCCGTCTTTCGCGGGTTGAACGAATACGACAAGATCGAGGGTGTCGCCGTGGGACGTGAACTTGGTCCAATCGACAAGGCTGTCGGCATGCCGCAGCGCCTCGGTCAGGCCCGTCTGCATTCGTGCGAAGGCGAGGTCGCTCCAGACCCCGTTGCAGTTGCTGACCATGAACGGGTTGCTCTGTCTACAGGTGGAGCTCGTGCCGCCCGTGTAGAAGACTTCGCTCGAATCGAGCGTGAAGAATCCGAAGCCCTGTCCCTGGATGCTCTGCAGCGGCGGACCGCCGCCGAGACTCGACATCTCCTCGTAATAGGTGCGCACCGTATATGGCCGGCCGAACGGCGGAACGGATGCGAACAGCACCGAGTTGTACGCGGCGGTGTCGCCGACCAGCGCGCCAGCTTGCGTGTCCTTGAACTTGAAGAGGATCAGCGGCTCACGGATAGTTCCCGAGACCGCGGTCGCAGCCGGCGAGGGCCCGAGCGCCGGTGCGTTGAGGGCCTCGAAGCGACCCGCCGCCAGCAGACGGGCGCGGTTCAGCCGCACCTGGCGCGCGCGGGCCCGCCACACGCCGTTCGGGCTGAAGTCGAGGCCCGGGACCTCCCACGGCACATGCCGCCGGTTTTCCTGGGCTCGCACTGCCCGCGGGGCGCACATCGCCACGAGGAGACCCGCGAC
>QHVD01000033.1 GCA_003222235.1 Gemmatimonadota bacterium
CGGGTCGCATCGCCGGTCTGCTCGTCGTCCCGGGGTCCGGCCTGACCGGCATGGGGTCGCGGATTCGGCTGCGGGGCGCGCAGACGCTGGTGAGCGACCTAGGGCCGCTGGTGTTCGTGGACGGGATTCGCGTGGACGCCTCGGAGGACGACTTCCAACCGAGCTCGCAAGGGGCGCTCGTACCCGGACCCCTGCGCCTCGACGACATCGACCTGGCAGACATCGACTCCATCGAGGTCCTGCCGGGGCCCGCGATGGCCGCGGCGTACGGCCCCGGCGCGGCCAGCGGTGTCCTGCAGATCCACACGAAGCAAGGACGCCCCGGTCGCCCGCGGTGGGACGCCTACGCCCAGGGCGTGGTTGGTTCCGAGCCCGCGTCGTGGCCCACGAATTTCGGCGGCGTGGACCTGGACAACCCGGACAGCGCGTATCGCCACGGCGCGTGCAGTCTCGATGCGGAGGCGGCGGGGCGCTGCGTGCAGGACTACGTGCAACGGTTCAATCCCTTCGAGCAACGCAGCCCGTTCCGGACTGCGCTGCGGCGACGTTACGGGCTCAGCGTTTCCGGAGGGTCGGGTTGGGGCGACTATCGCCTGGCAGGTGCCTTCGAGGGTGACGGGGGCCCGTACTCTTCGAGCGTGGCGACGCCTGACCCGAACTATTACCGACGCGTGAGTTTTCGCGCGAGCGGTGCGGTGCGCCCGCGGTCCACCGTCGAGATCGCCGCCCGCGGGGGCTACGTCTCGAGCGACCTGCGGCTCCCGACGAACGCGCCGCTCCTCGAGACCATGTTCGGGACGAGCGACAGCACGAATTTTCAGTGGAGTCCGGTCTTCCGGGACAAAGGCACCCAGGCCGTGGAGCGTCCGTTCGGCGTCGTCGAGGCGCGGTGGCGTCCACGCCCGTGGCTCACGCTGCGTGGACTCGCGGGCGAGGACAAGGTCGATCTCCGGGACCGGGCGGTTTCCCCTCGCGTCTCCCCTGATACCACGCAAACGTTCCTGGCTGAAGCTCACCGGCAAGCGCTGCACCGCACCCTCGACCTCGGCGGCTCCGCCGCGATGACGCCGTCATCGGCGCTCCGGTTACGGACCACGGTCGGCGTGCAACACTTGCGCAATGAAGTGAATGGCGCCTGGACAGCGGGGCTGGAGGGGGCCGCCTGCGGTGTCTGCTCGTCCACCTGGCTCTCGGAGCGCGAGCAGTCATTGGGCTACTACGTCGAGGAAGGGCTCGACGTTCGCGAGCGCCTGTTCCTGACCGGTGCGCTGCGTCACGACCACTTCGAGGACACGCCGCGCAGCACGACCTACCCGAGCGTCTCGGTGTCGTGGGCGGCCCACGTGGCGGACTCGGGTCGAGTGAGCCTTCTGCGGCTGCGGGCCGCGTACGGCTCCGCGGGTCTTGCGGTGCCCGCGTTCCTGGCGTTCGAGATCGTTCCGATCGGTACTGCCTTGCCGCCGCTCGAGCCGGAGAAGACTCGCTCGTTCGAGCTCGGGGCCGACGTCGGCCTCATCGGAGGCCGGCTGGGCGGCTCGCTCACGTACTACGACATGCGGTCCGACGTGATGAGATTTGCCTCGCTGTCGGTGCCTTCCGGCTTCGTGCAGACCTATGTGTCCGGGTCCGTGGTCAGCAACCGCGGTGTCGAAGCGGCGGTGACGGGGAAGCTGCTCACCGGCCCGCGGGTAGGGTGGGACGTAACGCTTTCGCTGTGGGGGAACCGCAACCGGCTCGAGAAACTCGCCGGCCCGCCGCTTGGCTTCGGGTTCGGCGGCGCTCAGCTCCTCGTTCCCGGCTACCCGGTCGGCGGCTACTGGGCGTTGCCCATCCGGGGCTACGGGGACGTCAACGGCAACGGCATCATCGAACCCTCGGAAGTCACGCTTGGGTCGGAGCGAGTGTGGGCCGGCACGCCGTATCCGACTCAAGGAGCGGCGTTGACGACGGGTGTCACGCTCGCCCGTCGGCTGCGCCTTTCGACCACGCTCGAGTATCGCGGCGGACAGACGCTGTTCAACGAAACGGCCTGGGCTCGATGCCTCTATCCGGCGGTATGCCGGGAAGCCAACGACCGGAGCACGCCGCTCGCCGACCAGGCGCGCGTGGCGAGCGGCTACGCCCTGACAACGGCGTACTTCGAGGACGCCCATTACGTGAAGCTGCGCGAGCTCGCTCTGAGCTTCGACGCGCCGCGCGGCGTCACGATCACGCTCGTCGGTCGCAATCTCACGACGTGGACGGGATACTCGGGTCTCGATCCCGAGGCCGGCAGCTACGGCACGCTTGCGCCGGGACGGCCGCGGGCCGTCGCGGACCTCGCCACGCTGCCCGTGCCGCGCTCGTGGACGCTGCGCATCGACCTCGCGTATTGACTTTGACGGGCATCGAGCCCTACTCTAGGCGGCCGTTTCCCTCCTTTGCCTGAGGTGCGCATGAATCTGCTACGCCGGAAGAGCGTCACCGACCTGCAGACCGAGGCGCTGACCGACCACAGCCTGAAGCGGGCGCTGGGCGCGCTCAACCTCACGATGCTCGGGATCGGCGCCATCATCGGCACCGGCATCTTCGTGCTCACCGGCACGGTCGCCGCGCTCAACGCGGGGCCCGCCGTGGTGCTCTCGTTCGTGCTGGCGGGCGTCGCCTCGATCTTCGCGGCCCTCTGCTACTCGGAATTCGCGTCGCTCGTGCCGATGGCCGGCAGCGCCTACACCTATGGCTACGCGACGCTGGGCGAGCTGATCGCGTGGATCATCGGGTGGGACTTGATCCTCGAGTACGCGCTTGGTGCGGTGACGGTTGCGATCGGCTGGTCGGGCTACGTCGTCTCGTTCCTCCACGATATCGGCTTCGACGTGCCGGCCGCGCTCTCGGCGGCGCGGGGCACGCACCTGATCCAGACTCCCCATGAGGGGTGGAAGGTCGTGACCGACGTCCTGCTGCAGAAGCTGGCCGCGGGCGGGGTCGATCCGAATGCGCTGGCGCACGTCACGGCGATCTTCAACCTGCCGGCGATCGTGATCATCGCCATCATCACCACGCTGCTCGTCATCGGCATCAAGGAGTCCGCCAACGTCAACAACGTAATCGTGTTCGTGAAGGTCGCCGTCGTGCTGCTGTTCATTTTCGGTGCCGCGCATGCGGTGAATCCGGCCAACTGGCACCCGTTCATGCCGCCGAACACCGGCACGCGCGGCGAGTTCGGCTGGACCGGCGTGATGACGGGGGCGGGCATCGTGTTCTTCGCCTATATCGGCTTCGATGCGGTGAGTACGGCGGCGCAGGAAGCGAAGAACCCGCAGAAGGATATGCCGATCGGCATCATCGGGTCGCTGTTGATCTGCACGGTGCTCTACATCCTGGTGTCGGGGATCGCGACGGGCGTCATGTCGTACAAGGAGCTGAACGTCCCCGACCCGATCGCCGTCGCGGCGGACCACGTAGGGCTCGGCTGGATGTCTTCGCTCATCAAGCTGGGGGCGATCGCGGGGCTCTCGTCGGTGATCCTGGTGATGCTCCTGGGGCAGTCGCGCGTCTTCTGGACGATGTCCAAGGACGGTCTGCTGCCCCAGTTCGTCAACAAGATCCATCCCCGGTTCCAAACCCCCTACCTCACCTCGATTGTCACGGGCATCGGCGTCGCGTTCGTGTCGGCGCTCCTCACCGTGCGCGAGGCGGGCAGCCTGGTCTCCATCGGGACGCTGCTCGCATTCGTGATCGTGTCGGTCGGCGTGCTGTTCCTCCGCGTGCGCGAGCCCGACCTGCCCCGCCCGTTCAAGACCCCGGCGGTCTGGATCGTGGCCCCGCTGGGCGCGATCTCGGCCTTCTATTTGATGGCCTCCCTGCCGTGGCGCACCTGGGAGCGACTGATCGTCTGGTTCGTCATCGGGATCGTCCTGTATTTCGCCTACGGGGTGTGGAACTCGAAGCTGGCGAACAAGACCTAGCAGGCCGCGTGCGCCGCCGGCTCAGGTGGTTTGGCCTCTGGACCCTGCTCGGCCTGGTGTCGAGCGCCCAGCTGTACTTCGCCCGTCGGCGCTTCGCCCCCGATCCGTACACCTGGTGGCA
>QHVD01000034.1 GCA_003222235.1 Gemmatimonadota bacterium
GGCGAGAGATGATCACCTCCGCATTGGCCGAGTAGCCTGCCCGGAGCGTCGCACCCTGCACGTCGGTCAGAACGATTTCTATCGGGAAGACCGTCGCCTGCTCCTGCTTGTGCGCCTTGAGCCAGATCTTCTCGAGCCGGCCCCTCACGCTCGCGCTGGGCAGCGCACCGATCTTGATCGTCGCCGGCATGCCCTCCTTGAGCCGACCCACGTCGATCTCGTCCACGGTTCCCCGGAAGATCAGGTCGCGCATGGCCGCCATCCGCATCAGCACCG
>QHVD01000035.1 GCA_003222235.1 Gemmatimonadota bacterium
GCGCAGCTCCTGCTGGCGGGCCAACTCGCGCTCCAGGTTCTTGAGCTCGATCTCGCGTAGCTCCACGTTGCGGCGGAGCTCCACCATTTCCAGCGGCGTCGGGTTGGGTGAGATCTCCAGGAGGGGCTGGCCCCGCTTGACGAAGTCGCCGACTGCGGCGAAGCGCTTCCGGACCACGCCCGCAAGGATGGATTTGACGCTGACCTCGACCCGGGGCTCGATGGTGCCGACGGCGAGGGCTTTATCGACCAGGGATCCACGGGCAACCGCAACGGCTTTCGGGCCGTCCTTCTTCTTGCCGCCGAGCTTTCCGGTGGCAGCCATGGCGCCCAGGCTCAAGACGACGACTACTGCGGCGGAGATGCTGATCGTGCGGCGCTTCATCTCAGGGCGGCTCCGAGCAGGCGCGTAGGACGGGGTCCGTCCGCTTCCTTACGACGGGTGGTGCCGATTGTTTCCGGGCGGGGGAAAGGGAGGCAGACGTTCTTCGCGACGCGTCCCCAGGGCGCCTGTTCTCGAGACAGAGCGTATTCGGATCTCTGATGAGGATCGAAGCGGTTCCAGGTGTTTTATGAGGGAGTTGGGACTTCAGTCCCTCATAACAAACGACGGTAACGCCCGCGTGTCGGGTGCACTGCCCTATTTTCGGTACCCTGCCAGATGCTCCTACCCCGTGGCCAGCAGCTCCGCGACCTCTTTCGCGGCCGCAGCCCTGGCCGCGGCCTCGGCCTCGAGCTCCCGCGTCAGCTCCGACAGCTCAGTCCCGAGGGCGCCGCGCTGCGCCACCGCCTCGGTGCGGAGCGTCCCGAGGGCCGTGGTCGCGTCGAGCAGGCGTTGCGCCAGCCCGTCACGGACGCGCTCGCAGCGCGCGAGCGCGTCCAGCCAGCCGGCGGGCGGCACCGCGAACCGGTCACGCTGCGCCTCGAGCGACGCGAGATTGTCGTCCAGCTGCGCGAGATCGCTCGCCGCGCCGCACGCGGCCACGAGCACCTGTTCGAGCGCCGGCCCGATCCCCCGCCCATCTCCCTGCCGCGAGAGAGCCTCATGGCATGCCCGCCCTTTCCGCACTAGATCCGCGAGCAGGCTGCGCGCCGGCCCCGGCGGCAGCTCGACGAACGCGCCTATGATGCGCCGCTCGACGCCCGGAGGCAAGCGCGTAGCCGGTCGCCGCGCGCTCCACAGCGGCGTCCGGATCCCGTGCCCCGCGGCGCCCAGCATCAGCGCGGCGACGAGCGGGCTGGTCCAAACGAGCATCGGCACGGCGGCGACGCCGGCTGCGACCCCGGTCGCGAGGACAAGCGCCACGAGGCCGTACGACGCCGCGGGGATCATGCCCCACGCGCCCCCGATCGCGACTGCCCGGGCGGGAATGCCGCGCGCGTCCAGCGTGGCGACCACGCGCCCCGCCGCCGCAGCGGGAACCCGCAACAGGGGCCGCTCGCCCCGTGCCGCGCTCCGGTGGCTCGCGGCGGGCGTCTCGGAGCCGAGCAGGGAGGCCAGGGCCTCAACCAGCGCTCGCCGCGCCGGCCCGCGCGAGGTCCGCTCCACGAACACCAGCACGTCGGCGCCTCCGCGCGAATCGCCGCGGCAGGCCGCGCAGACGCCGACCCCGAAGGGATCGGGCGTCCCGCAAACGAGGCACGACTCGAGGAGGGCAACGGTACTCCGGGGGCCGAACTCGTCTTGCTCTGCGCGTTCCGCAAGCGCGCCCCCCAGGGCCGCCGCGGTCGGGAATCGGTCGTCAGGTTCGGCCGCCGTGGCTCGAGCGATCACGCTGTCGAGCCAGGCAGGCAGATCGGGCCGAAACGCGCGCGGCCGGTAGCCTTCCGGCGCAGGCGGGGGCGGTAGGTGCGGCGACGGACGCTCCGGGAGCCTGGCGGCGAGCGCAAAGTGCAGCGTGACCCCCAGCCCGTAGATATCCGAACGGGCGTCGCCGCGGCGTCCTGCGACCACCTCGGGAGCAGCGTAGTCCAGCGTCCCCACCAAGCCGCCAGTTTGCGTCAGCGTGCTCAGCGTCTCGAGCTTGGCCGAGCCGAAGTCCGTGAGCCGGGCGCGCCCGTCGGGATCGAGCAGCACGTTCTGCGGCTTCACATCACGATGCAGGATCCCGCGCCGGTGGGCCGCGTCGAGCGCGGCCGCGACGTCCTGGCCAAGCCGGCCCGCTTCTTCCGGGGAGAGCGGCCCGCGGTCGCGCACGCGCACGTGCAGGTCCGGGCCGGCCACGTACTCCATCACGATGAAGCTTCGGGCTCCCGCGTCCACGAAGTCGTAGACGGCCACGATGTTGGGATGCATCAGGCCGCGCACGACCTGCACTTCCCGGCGCATCCGCTCGCGCGCGAGGCGCGCGGCGGCCGGGGGCGGCATGAGCAGCTTCAGCGCCACGGTCTGACCGAGCTGGCGGTCGCGCGCGGCGTACACCACCGAGTAGCCGCCCCGGCCCACCTCTCGCAACACCTCGTAGCGGTCCTGGAGGACCGCGCCGCTCTCCAGGTAGGCGAGGTCCGTCATTCGCCGCCGAGCCGTCCCAGCACCTCGAGGGCATTACGCCGCCAGCCGTCGTTTTCGTGATAGAGATCGAGGAACGACCGCAGGTGCGTGCGCGACAGCTCGGGTTGGCCGAGGCTGTACTCGGACATGCCGGCGTGGTACAGCGCCATGTAGTTGTTCGGCCAGTACTCGAGCACGAGCTCCATGATCGGACCGGCCGAGCGGTCATCGCCGGCGTCGGCGACGGGGTGGCCGACCTCGAACACGATTCCCGCGGCCCTGGGGCGTTCGCCTGCCGGGAGCCGATCGATCGTCGCGCGCGCGGAGTCGATCTTGCCCGCGAGCGCATAACAGGCGGCGCCGAAGCCGGCGCCCGCGAGGCCCTGGGGCGCGGGGTGCCGCTGCTGCTGGATCTCGACCTCCACGGCGTTGCAGTATGGCTTCATCGCCGCGAACCATTCGGCGCCGGACCCGCCGAACTGAGGGGCCGCGGCGTGCGGTTCGAGAGGACGCTCAGGGCGCCGCCCCCTCCTGAGTGCCCCCGCCAGCACCCAGGCGCACACGGCCACGTAGACCCATCCACTGAGATGCAATGCTCGGCTCATGCGGCCTCGTGCTGACGGTGCGGGTCCAAGAGTGCTGAAACGGTCGATTCCCACTTCAGCCACCGCGCTCGTGATCCGCGGGTAAACCCGCGGCTCGGCCTCTGGCCGGTAAACCGGCCTGACGCGAGCAGTGCGATCCCCGCTTTAGCGGGGGCGATGCCGAGTCGCGGCTTTTAGCCGCGGACCCGGGGCGATCAACGATATGACGTCCGCCAGGAGGGCGATGTGCACAGCGTCACGCCAGCGCCGTGCGTGCTCCTGAGAACGAAAGGAAGCGACTTCAGGTGTCGGTCGATTCCCGCATCTCGGCACCCCTTTCAGCCCTTCATGTCGCCGAGCAGCTCGTAGAACCGGCGGAACACTTTGATCCCGTCCCAGAGTTGTCCCAGGTCCAGCTTCTCGTTGGGCGCGTGCAGCCGATCGTCCGGAAGCCCGATGCCGGTGAGAATCACCGGCGCGCCGCCTTTGCCGAGCGCGGTAACGACGGGAATCGAGCCACCGGCCCGCGCCGGCACCGTGCCCCGCCCCACCACTTCGCGAAACGCCTGATCGAGCGGCTTGAACGCGGGGTGCGTGACCTCAACGGTGGCGGGATCGGCACCATGCAGGAACTTCACGGTCACCTGCACATACTTGGGCGCGAACCGCTTCACCGCCGCCATGAGCTGGCGTTCCACGGTCTTGAGCTTCTGGTCCGGGACGAGCCGCAGGCTCACCTTCGCGGTCGCCACAGCGGGTATCACGGTTTTCGCCCCGTCCCCCGTGAACCCGCCCAGGATGCCGTGGATCTCAAACGTGGGGAGCGCCCACAACCGCTCCAGCACGGAGTACCGCTTCAGCCCGGTGAGCGCCTTCGCCCGCACCCGGTGCTTGAGGAAGTCACCCTCCCGGAACGGCAGGCGCTTCCAGGCCTGAAGCTCGCGCTTGGCGGGGCGGCGCACGGCGGAGTAGAGGCCCGGAATATTGATCTTGCCGTCCGGCGACTTGAGCTTCGCCAGCAGGCGGACCAGCTCCTCGTGCGCGTTGGGCGCGGCGCCGCCGAACTCGCCGGAGTGGAGGTCCGACTTGGCGGTGCGCACCGTGATCTCGGCGTAGCACAGACCCCGCAGCGCGGTGTACACCGCCGGCCACTTGGGCGCGAGGTAGGCCATGTCGGCGATGAGCACCACGTCGGCCCTGGCGCGCTCGGGCTCGCGCCGCAGCAGCTCGAACAACACGCGGCTGCCGTATTCCTCTTCAGGAAGCGGAGGTTGACGGGCGTGTGACCGCATGCCTCGATCGCCTTGAGCAGGCAGAACACCTGGCCTTTGTCGTCGGCGGCGCCGCGGGCGAACACCCTGCCGTCGCGCACCGTCGGTTCGAACGGCGGCGTGCTCCACTCGTCGAGCGGATCGGGCGGCTGCACGTCGTAGTGGCCGTAGATGAGGAGCGCGGGCGCGCCGGGCACTTCCGGGCCCACGCCCCACACGACCGGATGCGTTTCGCTCGCGACGAGCTGCACCTCGCGGCAGCCGAGGCGTCGGAGCTCGCCGGCCACCCATTCCGCCGCCGCCCGGCAATCGGCGTTGTGCGCGGGGAGGGTCGAGACCGAGGGGATGCGGAGGAAGGCGCTGAGCTCGCGGAGCAAACGATCGGTGTCCATGAGAAAATCTAGAGACAAGAAGACGTGGAAAGAAGGCGTGGAAAAGGAGCGTGGAAAGAAATCGTGGAAAGGAGGCGTGAAGGGACGGTGTCTTCCTTTACACGCTTCTTGTCCACGCCCTCTTTCCACGCCCTCTTTCCACGCCTTCTTTCACTTCGGTGGTCCTAGACGGATCTTGCCTTCCCGCTATATTCGTCGCGCCATGCGGACGACCGCGTCGTACGAGTTGTTCCCGGACGCGCCGAGCGAGCGGGCCATGGCCCGTGCCCGATATCTCGCGCGCGAGGGACGGATAGCCGAAGCCGAGAAAGCGTACCGCGACGTCCTGGCCGGCAACCCGGACCTGAAGGTATGCTGGGCGGAGTGCTTCGAGCTGCTGCGCAGCAACGGCCGCACCGAGGACGCGCTGCGCCTCGCCGAGGCCGCTCGCGCTCAGTTCGGCAACTCGGCGTTCCCGCTGGCGCTCATGGGCGCCGCGCTGGTCGACCTGGAGCGCTACCGCGAGGCGCTGAGCACGCTCGAGCAGGCGGTCGAGCTCGACCCCGACCTGGCGCTGGTGTGGCACGAGCTCGGCTACGCCGCGTTCCGGCTCGGCGACCGGAACCGCGCGCTGTTGGCCCTGGACCGCGCCTTCGCACTGGAACCGCACACGGAAACGCTGCGCCTGCGCGGTCGCATCCTCCGCGACGCCGGCCGCTACCAGGCGGCCGAGGTCACCTATGAGGGTGCGGCCCAGGCAGCCGACCACCACGAGCAGCGCGAGGCGGCCGAGCGCGAGATCCTCGTCACCCGGCGGTACGCGTTTTACGCGCCGCGCCGACCGGACGAGGTGACGCCGGCCGAGCGCTGGTTCGCGGAGACCGGCTCCGTCGTGCTCGCGTCCGACGAGGGTCCCGAGCCGCCCACGGATGTCGCGCTCGCAACCGCCCTTCTCGAGCTCGCCCGCGACTCGGGCTGGCGCTTCGGGCAGGTCGTCGCCGTCGGCCCCCCGTCAGACGCCTGGCAGACGGTTGCGGACGGCTTGGGCGTGCCGCTGGTCGGCCGTACGGGTTTCGACCCCGAGGCCTGCCCGCTGCTCGTAGCCCGGGGGGGAGGGCCGCTCCCCGAGGACCACCCCTGGTCAACGCTCGTCAGCGCCGTCGTGCGGCTGGGCACGGGTCTCGTCTTCCTGCTGGAGCATCCCGGCGACACGCAACCCCGCTCCTCCTGGGAGGGCGCGGACGTGATCGGCGTCCTCACGGACGGCGAGCGGCGCGGGAGCCGCACCAACGTCGGGCACGCGCTCGCGGAAGCCCAGCACCCGGCGGCCCGCCTGGCCGGCCGCCGCCTCAGCCGCTGATCCCGGAGCGTCCTTTGGCCGCTGCCGCCCCGCCCGACCGCTCCCCCGGCGCCGCGCGTACGACGATGTCGGGGAAAGCCATCGTCGTGAGCCAGTTCGACCGCGCCGCCAACCTCATCAACCTCGAAGACTACATGCGCCGCATTCTCATGTCCCCGTTCCGGGAGGTGCAGGTCGAGGTCCCGGTTCGGATGGATGACGGGCGCATCGAGGTGTTCACCGGGTACCGGATCCAGCACAACGGCGCCCGCGGCCCGTGCAAGGGCGGCATCCGCTACCATCCCGAGGCGGACCACGACGAGATCCTCGGCCTGGCGACCATCATGACGTGGAAGACGGCCCTGATGGACATCCCCTTCGGGGGGGCGAAGGGCGGCGTCACGGTAGATCCGAGGCGGCTCTCGAACCCGCCGCTTCACCCAGCGCATCTCCATCGTGCTGGGCCCCTACCGCGACGTCCCCGCGCCCGACGTCAACACCAACCCGCAGGTGATGGCGTGGATCCTGGACGAATATTCGAGCCGCCACGGCTACACGCCGGCGGCGGTGACCGGCAAGCCGGTGTCGCTCGGCGGCTCCCTCGGCCGCGAGGAGGCGACCGGGCGCGGCGTCATGTACGTGATGATGGAGTACGGCCGGGACTTCGGGATTCCGGTCCACGGGAGCCGCATCGTCATCCAGGGGTTCGGGAACGTCGGCGGCCACCTCGCGCGGCTCCTCGACACCGAGGCGGGGGCCAAGGTGATCGCCGTGGCGGACGTCAACGGCGGCATCGTGAACGAGAACGGCCTCGACATTCCCGGCCTGCTCGCCCACGCTGCGGCGCGGAAGCCCCTCACCGAATGGAGCGGCGGCGCGCCGATCACGAACGACGCCCTGTGGACGGTGCCGTGCGACTGGCTCGTGCCGGCCGCGCTGGGCGGGGTCATCAACCGGGAGACGAACGCGCGGAGCCTGGACTGCAAGGTCGTGGTCGAGGCAGCGAATGAGCCCACCACGCCGTCGGCCGACCTGATACTCGCCGAGCGCGGGATCGCCGTGATCCCCGACTTTCTCGCGAACGCCGGCGGCGTCACCGTCAGCTATTACGAGTGGTCGCAGAATCTCCAGCAGTATCGCTGGACGCACGAGCAGGTGAACCGGGAGCTCAAGGCTACGATCACCAAGGCCTACGCCGCCGTGCGCGACCTCGCACAGCAGAAGGGAGTGACGTTTCGCACCGCGGCGTACGCGATTGCGCTGCAGCGGGTGGCTGAGGCGGAAAGACTGCGGGGGAACTGATACGAATGCGGAATGCGGAGTGATGAAAGTGCGGAATGCGGAGTGCGGAATGCGGAATGTCCGTGTGAGGGTCGAACCCGAGAACGCGGTTCGACGCCGTCCCATCAATTCCGCATTCCGCATTCCGCACTCCGCACTTAGTCCACCGCCCCCGGCCTCGAATACAGCGCCTGGTACGGGTCGTCCCCCGGCTGGGTGAGCACGCGGACCTCGATCGCCCGAATCGCCTCGGGGAGGTTCGCCCGGGCGTGCAGGTACACCTCCTCGAACACGTTGAGGTTCATTCGATAGAGCCGCTGGGCAATGACCACCGCGTTGTTGAGGGGCGCGTTCGCGAACCAGCGCCAGTCGTACGTCTCGAGCGACTGTCCCACGGGGCCGGTGAGCTGCGCCCGCGCCCACCCGAACAACGTCGCCCGAGCCCGCTCGAGCGCCGGCCCGGAGAAGCCCTGCGCGTACGCCGAATCGAGCCGGCGCGCGAGCTCGGCGTAGAGCAGGTCCAGCGTCCGCTCGTCGCGCCAGCGCGCCGCGGCGCGCGCGGCATCGAGGCTGTCGCCGCGGGACCGGAAAAACGCCTCGGCGCCGCGGTATCCGACGAAGCTTGCAAAGCTCTCGTTGAACGGCGTCTGGCTCTTCAGATACAGGGTGTTGTGCGCCAGCTCGTGGATGACCGTCGCCACGAGCTCCATCGTGTCGCGCTCCAGCGCCGTCGAGAGCAGCGGGTCGGAAAAATAGCCCAACGTCGAAAACGCGCCGGCCGGGCGCAGGTAGGTATCGTAGCCCTGCCGCTCCAGGTCCGCCGCCGCACGCCGGGCCTGGTCGACGGCGAAGAAGCCTTTGTACGGCACCGTCCCGACGATTGGATACCGCCACGTGTAGGCGTACAGCCGGTCGCGGCGGCTGGCGGAGAGCACGAGCAGCAGGGTGTCGCGGGCCACGTCCACGTACGTGGTGTAGGTGTCGCCTGCGAGGAGCCTTAAGGAGTCCGCGGCGTACGCCCGGGTCGCGAGCACGAGCGACAGCCGTTGCCGCAGCGGAGCGGGAGTCCTGGAGTCCGACACGAGCTTCGCGATCGGCCGGCGCTTGACGAGGATCCGCATCTCCTCGATCCCGGCGCGCAGCAGGTAGCGGGCGTCGCCGCTCACAATCAGGGTTGCCGCAAGGGCCACCGGCACGCCAATCACCACCCAGCGCAGCAGGCGGCCCGCTACGCGACCCCAGCGCGGCTTCCGCCGCTCGATCAGGGTGTCCATCGCAGCCCCAGGCGGTGGGTACCGCGGGCCGGGGCGTCGAACATACGATAGGCGTAGTCGAGATGGAGCCGGCCCAGCTCGAGGCCCGCGCCGTACGAGCACGGTGACGCGGCCGTCGACGGGGAGCGGCCGCCGCACCCCAGACGGCCGACGAGCCCGACGCCGTGCGCCACCACCCCGCCCTCCACCCCCGCGATCAACAGCGCGCTGCCGGGCGAGGGCCACTCGCCCTCGAGCGTCGTGAGCAGCCGGTATGAACCCTGGGGATCCACGTAGTTCATCGTGAAGCCCGCGCGGGTGCTGCGCGGGAGCCGTGCGCCGCCGCCCAGGTCCCCGCCGATGTTCTGCACGCTCGCGCCGAACG
>QHVD01000036.1 GCA_003222235.1 Gemmatimonadota bacterium
CCTCGACCACCTCCACGTCGACCACTACGACCACTACCCGGCCACCGACCACGACGACGACCACTCAGCTACCGACGACCTCGACCACCTCCACGTCGACCACCACGACCACTACCCGGCCACCGACCACCACGACGACCACTCAGCCACCGACGACCACGACCACCTCCACGTCGACCACTACGACCACCACCCGGCCACCGACCACGACGACGACCACTCAGCTACCGACGACCTCGACCACCTCCACGTCGACCACCACGACCACCACGCGGCCACCGACCACGACGACGACCACTCAGCCACCGACGACCACGACCTCGACCACCACGACGACCACTCGACCGCCGACCACCAGCACGTCCACGACCACCACGCGGCCACCGACCACCTCCACGATCACGATGAGCACCACCACGACGTCGACCACCCCGACCACGACGACGACGCAGCCGACCTGCCAGTGCCACGACGTCTGCACGGCGGGGGCGGCAGAGTGTTCCACCGGCTGCAGCGACCCCTGCGTCGCCGCGGTCTGCGCCCAGGATCCGACGTGCTGCGACCCGTCGTTCGGGTGGACGGCGCTCTGCGTCTCTGAAGTCAACACCTTCTGCTGCCCGAGCGGCGGCACCTGTTGCCCGTAGGGAGCAGGCACCCGGGGAAACCCGTGTGGGCAGGGAGTTGCCACCGTTCCTCGCGGACCTTGCGGTCCGTTACGTGACGGTATGGCGGGGACCGGCCATCGCCGCGTAGCTCACCTCCAGCGCGTCCCGCGCTGTCACCGCGTGGTCCCGCTGGGCGAACAGGTGGGCGTGCACCTCCAGCGTGATGACCGGGGACACTCGTCGCTCCTACTGAGCATGACGCAGGCACGGCGAGCGCGACGAAGGGCGAAGGCGGCGACGCAGGCCAGCGCGGCGATCGGTCGCATCGGCCGGCTCAGCGGCGCCGCCGAGGAGCGCCTCTTTGATCGCGCCGCGCACCACTACCTCGGCATGAGTGGCCAGGACTTCCTACGGAAGTGGCGGGCCGGCGAGTTCATGAACCCCGACGCCCATCCCGCTGTGCGGCACGTCGCCATGCTAGCGCCGGTTGGCTGAGAGCACTCCAGCCACCGCCGTTGCCGAGTTCCTCGGCCCGCTGCGCCAGACGATCGCCTGCGTGACCCGCGCGCGTGTCGAGGTGAGCGCGGACGGCTACCGAGCGGACCCGACAGGGCCCGCGCACCGCCTCTTCCACGGCGCCGCAACTCGGCTCCCGGTGCCCGGGCTGCTGCGACACCACTGCGTTGACACGCGGCCGGTACTCTCGTAACTACAGAGAGCCATGGCGCGGTCTACGTATTCCGTAACGCAGGCGCAGAGCCAGCTGCCGCAGCTTCTGCGACAGGCCGAGCGCGGGGCAGTGGTCGGCATCGCTCGGCGCGACGAGACGGTCGCGTACCTCCTGTCGCGCGAGTACCTGGAGGCGATCGTCGAAACGATGGAGATCCTCGCAAACCCGGCCGCCCAGAAGGCCATCGCGGACCATCGGGCCGGCCGGACGCAGTTCCTTCCATTGTCGGCACTCGACGCCGACGAATGAGGGTCGTCCTGGCGCGGCAGGTCGTCGAGTTCGTTCGCCGACTTCCGCCCGAACCGAAGCGCCGGCTGAGACGCGCGCTCAGGGACCTCGCTCGCGAGAAGGGCGACCTCAAGGCTCTCGAGCCTCCGCTGGAAGGCTACTGTCGCCTCCGAGTCGGCGGCTACCGGATCGTCTTCGCCTATGGCAAGCGCGGCACGATCGAGTGCATATTCGCCGAGCGGCGGAGCATCGTCTACGAGCTCTTAGTGGAGCGGGTGCTCGATAAGCTGATCTCGGGCCGCAGGGAACTCCGCAAGTAGACGCCCCCGGTAGCGGCTTCGGGATGCGACCCATGCAGTCCGGCCGCGTCATAGTCGCGCGCCGTTGCGCGCCATTGACGGCTATGCGCGCATCCTCCTCGAGGACCACGCCGACCGCCTCGATGCCGAAGGCCAGCGCGTCCTCGGCGTGGTCTGCACGAATGCCCGGCAAATGGGGAAGCTCATCGACGACCTCCTCACGTTCTCTCGGCTGGGGCGAGGCGACCTGGAGAAGTCCCGCGTCGACATGACCGCCCTGGCGCAGTCGGCGGTGGAAGAGCTGCGGCGCCTCGAGCCGGAGCGCCGCGTGGCGGTCACGATCGCGCCCCTGGCGCCGGCCCTCGCCGACGGCACCCTCATCCGGCAGGTCCTGACGAACCTCATCGGCAACGCCTGGAAGTTCACGCGCACGCGCGCCGAGGCGACGATCGAGATCGGCTGTGCCCCCAGCGCGGGCGAGCTGACGTACTTCGTCAGGGACAACGGTGCGGGATTCGAGATGGAATACGCCAACAAGCTGTTTGGCGTCTTCCAGCGGCTCCACCGCGCCGAGGAGTTCGAGGGCACCGGCGTCGGTCTGGCGATCGTGCAGCGAATCGTGCAGCGGCATGGTGGGCGCGTGTGGGCAGAGGGGGCGGTCGACCACGGCGCCACCTTCTACTTCACGCTTCCCGCGGAAGGAGGAGCGCGGCATGGAGCTCAAGGGAGTGGAGATACTGCTCGTCGAGGACAGCCCGGCGGACGCCGAGCTCGCGCTGAGGGCGCTGCGGAAGCAGAACCTGGCTAACAAGGTGCACCACGTCTGCGACGGGGCGGCCGCGCTGGAGTTCCTGTTCGCGACCGGCGCGTACGCGGACCGCGGCATCGAGAACACGCCGAAGGTCGTGCTCCTCGACCTGAAGCTCCCGAAGGTGGACGGGCTCGAGGTTCTCCGCCGGATCAAGACCGATGCGCGGACGAAACGCATCCCGGTGGTCGTGATGACCTCGTCGCGGGAGGAGCACGATGTCGTCGAGAGCTACGAGCTCGGGGTCAACAGCTACATCGTCAAGCCGGTCGACTTCGAGCAGTTCGTCAAGTCGGTGTCGGAGCTGGGCCTCTACTGGCTCCTGTTGAATCAGCCGCCGACGCTCGCTTGAGCGGCGGCGGGAGGCGGACGACGATGGTCGTGCCCTTGCCCGGCGTGCTCTCCAGACCGACCGTGCCCCCGAGCAGCGCCGTGTACCGCTTCACGATCCCGAGCCCGATTCCGAGACCCTCGTAGCGGCGGGTGCTCGAGCCGTCCAGCTGGCGGAAATCGTCGAAGACGACCGACTTCGCCTCCGGGGGGAGGCCGATTCCCGTGTCACTGACCGTCAGCACGATCCCACCGTCGGGAGTTGTCGCCGCCTCGACCTCGACCTGGCCCACGGCCGTGAACTTGATGGCGTTGCTCACCAGGTGGTAGGCGATCGCCCGCACCTTCTCGCGGTCGTTCTCGACCTCGCACGGCTCCGATGCCACGTTCCACGCGACGGTCAGCTGCCGCTCCGCATTCAGCGTGACCGCGCTGCCGCGCAGCTCCTCGATCAACTCTGCAAGCGTGAAGCGGGACACCCGGACGCTCTCGCTCCCGGCATTGAGGCGGTTCAAGGCGAGGAGCGACTCCACGAGCTGGTGGAGTCGCTCCGCCTGGGTGCGGATCTTCTCGAGCATGTCGACGGCATCCGGAGCGCCGTCCGGTGGGAGGCTCTCCCCGAGGAGCTCCGCATATCCCAGAATGATGTTGAGCGGCGTGCGCAGCTCGTGGGAGACGTTGGACACGATCTCCGCCTTGAGGCGTGCCGCCTCTTCGGCCTTGAGGTAGAGCGCCTCGATCTCGGTGGCCTGCGCGCGTACGACCGCGGTGCGCGCGGTCACCGTCTCCTCCAGCTCGGCGGCGTGGGCCGCCAGCTGGGCCCGGGACTCGGCCAGCTCCCGCTCGAGACGGGCGCGCTCGAGGACCCGCTCGACCGCGAGGCAGAGGGCGGGACCCCAGTCGGCGGTCTTCGGGACGTAGTCGGCCGCCCCCGCCCGCAAGGTCTCGACCGCCGTCGCGATGTCGTCCTGCCCGGTCATCATGATCACCGGGGGGTGAGCTTGCCCCTGCAGCTCCCGGAGGAT
>QHVD01000037.1:0-4019 GCA_003222235.1 Gemmatimonadota bacterium
TCAACGACGGGCACGGCGTGTTCACCGAGCGCACGGCCGAGGCGGGGCTCGCCTCCCACTCGGGCAGCATGACGATGACCCTGACCGACGTGGACGGGGACGGGCACCTCGACCTCTACGTCGCCAACTACAAGACCCGGTCCGCGATGGACGTCTACCCGCCGCAAGAGCGGACGTTCGACCAGGTGGTCCGCGACCTGGGGCACCAGCACTTCGAGGTCGTCCCGAAGTTCCGCCAGGACTACCGCGTCGTGGACCGGCCCGAGTACGGCCTGGTATCGATGCAGCAGCGCGCCGACCCGGACGGCTTCTACCTGAACGACGGCACGGGGCACTTCACGCTCGTGCCGTGGACGTCGGGCCGGTTTCTCGACGAGGCCGGCAGGCCGCTCGCCGCCGCACCGGAGTACTTCGCGCTCTCCGCTAAGTTCACCGACGTGGACGGCGACGGCGCGCCCGACCTCTACGTGTGCGACGACTTCGAGGACCCGGACCTGTTCTGGTTGAACGACGGCCACGGGACATTCCGCGCCGCGCCCCGCTTGGCGCTCCGCACCGCCAGCAACTCCTCCATGGCGGTCGATTTTTCCGACGTGGACCGCGACGGCCACGTGGACATCTTCGTCGCGGACATGCTGGGGCGCGGGCCCCGCCGCAAGACCCAGGTGCCCACGCACACGCCCCTGCCCAAACTGATCGGGCAGATCGACGATCGGCCGCAGTGGCAGCGGAACACGCTGTTCAAGAACCGCGGCGACGGCACCTTCGCGGAAATCGCGGCCTACGCCGGCGTCGAGGCCTCCGACTGGTCGTGGGACGCCCTGTTCCTGGACGTGGACCTGGACGGCTACGAGGACCTCCTCATCACGACCGGCCATCTCTGGGACGTCATGGACGCGGACACCTGGGAGCGGATCCGGACGACGTTCACCGGCCTCGAGTGGCGGCGCGAACTGGCCCAGTTCCCCAAACTGGCCGTGCCGAGCGTCGCCTTCCGCAACAATGGCGACCTCACCTTCACCGAGGTCGGCCGGCAGTGGGGGTTCGGCGCCGACTCGGGCGTCTCGCACGGAATGGCCACCGCGGACCTGGACGGCGACGGTGACCTGGACGTCGTCGTAAGTCGGCTGGACGCGCCCGCCGCCGTGTTCCGCAACGATGCGACCGCCCCGCGGGTGGCCGTGCGGCTGCGCGGCCGGTCGCCGAACACTGCGGGCGCGGGCTCCAAGATCCGCGTCTTGGGCGGCCCCGTCCCGGTACAGGAGAAGGAGGTCGTCCTGGGCGGCAGCTATCTCTCGGGCTCGGATCCGCTCTACACCTTCGCCGCCGGGAGCGCGACCGAGCTGACGATCGAGGTAGACTGGCGGCGCGGCGGACGCTCCGTGATCCACGGTGTGAGGCCGAATCGGGAGTACGAGGTCCAAGAACCCCCTGGCCCACTAACCCCGGGCGCAAGCCCGGGGTCCCCCGGGACAGGCACCCCGGGCTCGCTAACCCCGGGCGCAAGCCCGGGGTCCCCAGGGACCGGCACCCCGGGCTTGCGCCCGGGGTCAGTGGTGGGCCCAGGGTCAGGAGTGCCCTGGTTCCGCGACGTCTCCGCGCAGCTCGGCCACCGCCACGTCGAGACGCCGTACAACGACTGGGCCCGCCAACCCCTCCTCCCCCAAGCACTGAGCCAGCTTGGCCCCGGCATCACGTGGTACGATGTCGACAGAGACGGTGACGAAGACCTCCTGATCACGTCCGGGAGGGGCGGCAGGCTCGCATACTACCGCAACGATCCCGGACACTTTACGAGAGTCGATCTCGGCCCGGCGCCCACGCGCTACGACCAGACGGCCGTGCTCCCCTTGCCGGACAGCGAGGGTGGGACCGTATTGCTGATCGGGCAGTCGAATTACGAGTCGCGGACGCCCGCCGAGGCCGCTGCCGTTCCGTCCGTCCTGAAGGTCTCGCCGCGGTCCGGGCGGGTGACGACGGCCGTCCCGGAGGACATGGCGAGCGCCGGGCCGCTGGCGGTCGCCGACGTTGACGGAGATGGCGACCTCGATTTGTTCGTCGGCGCGCGGGTCGCCCCCGGTACCTATCCGAGCCCGCAGTCCTCTCGGATGTTTCGGAACGAGGGCGGGCGCTTCGTGCTGGACGTGCTCAACTCGAGCCTGTTCCACAGCGCCGGCTTGATATCGGCTGCGGTCTTCTCCGACATCAATGGCGATGGCTGGCCCGATCTCATCCTCGCTCCGGAGTGGGGGTCACTCAGGCTGTTCCTGAACGAGCACGGGCGCTTTCGCGATGCTGGCGCCGAGTGGGGTCTGGACCGCATCGTGGGCCGCTGGAACGGCGTGACGACGGGAGACCTGGACGGGGACGGGCGCCTCGACATCGTCGCGACGAGCTGGGGCCGCAACACCAGGTATCGTGTCGATGCCGCTCATCCCCTGTACCTGTACTACGGGGACTTCGCCGGATCGCGGCGCTGGGACATGATCGAGGCCCAGTACGACGACCGGCTGCGGGGGATCGCGCCACTCACTCCGCTCGCTCGCTTGATGACCGCCATTCCGGCGGTGCGGCTCGGGACGCGGACCTTCGCCGCGTACGCGAACGCCAGGCTGCAAGACGTGCTCGGGCGCGGACTCGAGGGCGCGCAGCGCCTCGAGGCGACGACGCTCGACCACTTCGTGTTCTTCAATCGAGGCGGGAAGTTCGAGCCGGTGCCGCTCCCCAACGAGGCGCAGCTCGCCCCGGCATGGGACGCGAGCGTAGCGGATTTCGACGGTGACGGGCACGAAGACCTGTTTTTGTCGCAGAACTTCTTTCCCACGGACATCGGGACGCCCCGCTACGACGCCGGCCGTGGGCTGCTGCTCTTGGGGCGGGGAGACGGCACGCTCGCGCCCGTGCCCGGTCAGGTCTCCGGGATCACGGTCTACGGCGATCAACGCGGCGCCGCCTTCGCCGACTACGATGGGGACGCTCGCCTCGACCTCGCGGTGTCCCAGAACGGGGCCGAGACCAAGCTGTTCCATAACGAGCACGCGCGGCCGGGCTTGCGGGTGCGCTTGCTCGGGCCGCCGGAGAACCCGCACGCGATCGGGGCGACGCTGCGCGTGGTCTATGCCGACACGCGAGGCCCGGCCCGAGAGATACACGGCGGGTCGGGATATTGGTCTCTGGATGGAGCTATCGCGGTGCTGGGGCTCGAGGCGGGCAAGCAGGCCAAGGCTGTGTGGGTCCGCTGGCCGGGGGGGAAGGAATCCGAGACTCCCGTGGCCGGCGCGGGGGAGCTCCGGATTGCACCTCGCGGACCGAACCAAGACATGCGCCCCTACCCATTCCCCTAATACACCCCGACGCTCGACCGCCGCAGGTCTGTCTCGAGCGTCCACTCGATGTACTGCCCGGGCTGGACCATCAGGGTCTCCGTAAGAGCAAAGTCGGTGCTTCCGATCGGATCGCCGAGCAGCTGGATCTCCCGCCCCAGACCGAGCAGGCGTGGCGGCAGGTAGAAGACCTGGGACGACGATCCCGTGACTGTTCCCACGCGGGTGCGCTGCCCGTTGTGGATGGCGTAGACCGTGACATCCAGGAAATTGTGATTGGTCACGCGGAGCGCGATCTCCGCTTCGGGGACGTCGAGCGCGGCCTCGCGGGCGGCCTTGCGGTGCCAGAAGCAGGCGGGCGCGACGCAGAGCAGGGCGGCGACCACCGTGCCCGTGCGGAAGGCGGGGAGGCTCCTGGGGTGGGTCATGGGACCCGGACCGAAAGGCTACAACAAAAGCCGGACTCTTGCGAGCCCCCGTAACGCCATGCACTATTTGAGCGTCGTCCACGCCGTCGTACCGATCCACCTCTCTCTCGCCCGGAGGTCGGACTATGCGCCATGCCCCGTCGGCTCACCGATATCATCCCACCTCAGTTCCTCAAGCTCGCTGTACAGGGTAGGGCGTCGGCTTCTCGAGCGCCCCCCGCTAGTCCTGTTGGATCGCCAGCCGCTGGCTGTCCTCGTGGGCCTTCGC
>QHVD01000037.1:4126-5000 GCA_003222235.1 Gemmatimonadota bacterium
GGGATGGCGCAGCAGGGTAGGATCAGCGGCAGCGTGGTCGACCAGGCCGGCGCGCCCCTCCCGGCCGCCCGCATCTTGCTCGGCGCGACCAATCAGGGGGCCGTCACCAACTCCGAGGGGAAGTACGTCATCGCCGGGGTGGCCCCGGGGACCTACCTCGTGCGGGTCGCCATCATCGGATACGCCGGCGAGAGCCAGCGGGTCACGGTGGGTGCGGGGGAGAGCGTCCCGCTGGACTTCAAGCTAAAGCCGGTGGCGCTGTCGCTCGACGCCGTGCTCGTGACGACGAGCGGCGAGCAGCGAAGCCGCGAGATCGCCAACAACATTCCCACGATCCGGGCGGCCGACATCACCGAGACGCAGCCCATCACCAACATGTCCGACCTGCTTTCCGGGCGGGCCTCGGGTGTCAACGTCCTTCCTTCCAGCGGGACCGTCGGCGCTGGAACGCGCATTCGTATCCGCGGGGCGAACAGCGTGTCGCAGCAGAACGATCCGTTGATCGTGGTGGACGGCGCCCGAGTGGACGGCGCAGCGGGCTCCTATTCGCTGTACGTGGGCGGGCAGGAGCCATCACGCATCAACGACCTGAACCCCGACGAGATCGCTTCGATCGAAATCGTGAAAGGGCCATCGGCCGCTGCGCTGTACGGCACTCAGGCGGCGAATGGCGTGGTCCTCATCACCACGAAGCGAGGGACGGCCGGGAAGCCGCGCTGGAACTTCTACACCGAACAGGGCCTGGCGCAGGACGTAGCTGACTATCCCGCCAACTACGACGCGCTTACGGCCGCGGGCGCCCGCTGCCGCCTCGTGGACGCTTCCGCCGGGAGTTGCGTCCAGGACCGGATCGTTTCCTTCAACCCGCTCAAGA
>QHVD01000038.1 GCA_003222235.1 Gemmatimonadota bacterium
CACGGCGCCCTTCCTGCCGCTCCTGGCGACCGCAGCCCTGACGGGTGTGGGCGCCACGGCTGCGAGCGTCGGGCTCTGGCCGCTCTTCGGGGTGTTCGCCAAGGTCGGGAGCGTGCTGTTCGGAAGCGGATACGTGCTCCTCGCGTTCCTCCGGGCGGACCTCGTACAGCGGTTCCACTGGCTCACCGAGCGGCAACTGCTCGACGCCGTCGCCGTGGGGCAGGTGACCCCGGGTCCCCTGTTCACCACGGCGACGTTCGTCGGCTATGTGCTGGCGGGTACCGCCGGCGCCGTGGTGGCGACGGTCGGCATCTTCCTTCCGGCCTTCGTGTTCGTCGCCGCGAGCGGCCCGCTCGTGCCCCGGCTCCGTCGCTCGCCGACCGCAGGGGCGGTGCTCGACGGCGTGAACGTCGCGTCGCTCGCGCTCATGGCCGTGGTGACGTGGCACCTGGGACGAGCGGCGCTCGTGGATTGGGAGACCGCCGCCCTGGGGCTGGGTAGCGCGCTCCTGCTGCTTCGGTACCGCGTGAATTCGGCGTGGCTGGTCGCGCTCGGCGCCCTCGCCGGAGTGCTCATCAAGGCCTAAACACTCGCGCACCCCAGCGCGCGAGTGTATCCTCGCATGTTCGCTCTCGCCGTTGCGTGACCGGCTTTCGACTCGAGCGGCGGAAGGGGCGAGGTTCCGGAGACAGCGCGCTGAATCCACTCCTCGGCATTCACCACGTGACGGCGATCGCCGGCGACCCGGGCGGCAACGTGGACTTCTACGCGCGCGTGCTGGGGCTCAGGCTCGTCAAGAAGACCATCAACTTCGACGACCCGGGCACCTATCACCTCTACTACGGTGACGAGGTGGGGCACCCCGGAACGATCATGACCTTCTTCCCGTGGCCGGACGGCGCGCGGGGGCGCCGGGGAGTCGGGCAGGTCACGACCACGTCCTTCGCCGTGCCACCGGCATCGCTCGGATACTGGAGCGAACGCCTCAAGGCGCACAGGGTGCCGGTCGAGTCCGCCGCGGCGTTCGGAGAGGATGCGCTTGCGTTCGAGGATCCGGACGGACTGAAGCTGGAGCTCACCGGCGTGTCCGCCGCAACGGAGAGGCCGGGAAGGTCCGGCGGCCCCGTCCCCGAGGAGCACGCGGTCCGGGCCTTCTCCCACGTCACGCTCG
Source organism: Gemmatimonadota bacterium (assembly GCA_003222235.1). Taxonomy (GTDB): domain Bacteria; phylum Gemmatimonadota; class Gemmatimonadetes; order Gemmatimonadales; family GWC2-71-9; genus AG12. Next base: position 1,172 of record QHVD01000038.1, read on the forward strand.
TCGAGCAGGGATTCGATGCGACCGCGAAGCTCCTCGTGGACGTGATGGGATTTCGTCAGACGGCCGAATCCGGCAACCGGTTTCGTTTCGTGCTGGGAGCGGGCGGAGCGGCGACGCGCGTGGAGGTCCGGTGCACGCCGGACGCGCCGCCGGGCCGGATCGCGGTGGGGACGGTGCATCACGTCGCGTGGCGGGTCGCCGGCCCTACGGAGCAGCGCGACTGGCGCGAGCGTCTCGTGGGACGCGGTCTCGACGTGACCCCCGTGCTCGACCGCAGCTACTTTCGGTCCATCTACTACCGCGAGCCTGGTGGCGTGCTGTTCGAGATCGCGACCGATCCGCCGGGCTTCACGGTGGATGAATCCCCTGATCGACTTGGCACCGCGCTGCAGTTGCCGCCCTGGCTCGAGCCGTACCGGGCCCGGATCGAAGCCGCGCTGCCGCCGCTCCCCCCGCTCCCCCCGCTCCCCCCCGCCCCGGCTCGTGTCTAGGGACCCGCACCGCGATCAGCCGGTCCTCGTCTGGGGCGCGCCGCTCGCGGAGGCGGCGGGCGCGATGATCCTCATGCACGGGCGCGGCGGGTCGCCGGGGGACATGCAGGCGCTCTCGCGGGAGCTGGACCGGCCGCGGTTCGCCTGCCTCGCGCCCGCGGCTGCGGGCCGCACCTGGTACCCCTACAGCTTCCTCGAGCGAATCCAGCGCAACGAGCCGCATCTTTCTTCGGCGCTCCGCTTGCTCAAGGCCGCTCTCGTGAAGGCGGAGGCTGGCGGGGTCCCGACCGCGCGCGTCGTGCTGCTCGGGTTCTCCCAGGGAGCGTGCCTCGCGCTCGAGTTCGCGGCGCGCAACGCCCGGCGCTACGGCGCCGTCATCGGGCTGTCCGGCGGATTGATCGGCCCCGAGGGGACGCCGCGCGACTACGCGGGAAGCTTCGACGGCACCCCTGTGTTCCTGGGGTCGAGCGATGTGGACCCCCACGTGCCGAAACGGCGCGTGGACGAAACCGCGGCAGTGTTCCGGCGGCTGGGGGCGGATGTGACGGAGCGCATCTACCCTGGGCTGGGCCATGCGATCAACGCCGACGAGATCGCCGCCGCACGATCCCTGCTCGATGCGCTTCTCGCCGGTAGCGCTCGATCTCCGCCGCCGTGATCCGCATCGGCTCCTATGCGTCCCTCTTCATCCTGGTGGGTTTCGAGAGCCTCGGGATCCCGCTCCCCGGGGAGACCGCCCTGCTCGGCGCGGCCGCCCTTGCCGCGCTTGGGCACCTCTCGATCTGGGCCGTCGTCGGGACGGCAACCGCAGCGGCCGTGATTGGTGACAACGCCGGCTATTGGATCGGGCGTCGGTGGGGCATCGCGTTGCTGCGGCGCTATGGGCGCGTCCTTCACCTCGACGAATCGCATCTCGAGCGCGCGCGCGGCTTCTTTGACCGGCACGGCGCCAAAGCGGTCTTCTTCGGCCGGTTCATCGCGCTGCTGCGTACCTGGGCTGCCGTGCTCGCGGGGGTGGGACGCATGCCGTATCGCACGTTCATGCTCTATAACGCGCTTGGCGCGGTGTGCTGGTCCGCGCTCTTTGGCGCCCTCGGCTACACGTTCGCGCGCGCCTTACCGCAACTCGAGCGCTCCGTGGGTCGGGCCGGCCTGGCCGGCGCGCTGCTCGTGACCCTGGTCGTAGCGCTCGCGCTCACGTGGCGCTGGTTCGGGAGGAACTCCGCCGGGGTGGCCGCGGGCGCACAGGCGCTCTGGCAGCGCATCCTCTCGACGCCGGGGCTCCGGCGGCTCCGGGAGCGGTATCCGCGCGCCTGGACGTTCGCGGTCGCCCGGTTCGCGCCCGGAGAGTATCTGGGGCTCCACCTCACGATGGGGTTGGTCGTCAGCCTCGCAGGCCTTTGGCTGTTCGGTGGGATCACCGAAGACGTCCTCCACCATGACCCGCTGACTCAGTTCGACGTGACGCTCCTCGAGTGGCTGCACGCGCGCGCCACTCCGACGGGGTACGCCATCGCCGAGGCGCTCAGTTTCCTCGGTTCACCGTGGATGCTGAGCGTCGGAGCGCTCGCCGTGGGCCTGCTCCTCGCCGCCCGCCGGCAGTGGATCGTATTGGCCGGCTGGGTTGGTGCCCTCGCCGGAGGCGGCCTCCTCCAGGCGGCGCTCAAGAGCGTGATCCGGCGCCCCCGGCCGCCCTATGCCGCGGCGTTCCTCGGGCACTACACGTGGAGCTTCCCGAGCGGCCACGCGATGGTCGCGCTCATAGGCTACGGCATGCTCGCCTACGTGCTCGTCGTTCTCGCGATCCGCCGGCGGGCATTCCAGATCGCCGTGGTGGTGGGAGCCGCACTGCTGATCGTTGCTGTCGGACTCAGTCGGCTCTACTTGGGAGTGCACTATTTCAGCGACGTGGTCGGTGGCTACGCCGCAGGAGTCCTGTGGCTCTCCGGCACGATCTCCGGTGTCGAAGTCGCGCGCCGGTGGCGAGTCGGTGCTTAGAGGTGTTAGGTGCTAGGTGTTGGGTGCCAGGGGATGACACCCCTAACACCTAGCACCTAACACCCGACACCTCTATTCGTTCGTTCCCAGCTGCTAGTGCCGCTCCAACTTTTCGGGACTAATCGCAGAACCGGGATAGTCGTGACGAAAGAGCTCATTCGGCGCAGGGGAACTAGGCGCGAAAAGTTGGAACGGCACTAGCGGACCAGCGCCCTCAGCGTGTCCGGGAGGCTCGCCCACTGGTACGGCGTGAGCGTGTCCCGGGCGCGCTCGAGCGCCGCCCGAATCCGCGCGCGGTCTCCTGGCATGGTGGGGAGGCGCTGCACGTCCGGCAGTCCGGGATCAGGATGTTCGCCGGCCCACCGCACCTGTGCCTGGACCGAGTCCATCACGGGCCGGGTCTCCCCCTCAAGCGAGTCCGCGATCCGCTGCAGCCGCACGACCTGGTCGGCTGAAAGCCGGAGCGAATCTCGCGAGCCAAGGATTGCGGAGATCGGATTGGGGGGGATGTGCGCGACTCGCGCGGCGACATCCGGGTGACTCAGCCCTGGCCGCTCGCCAACGAGCGCCCTCAGCGTGTCCGGGAGGCTCGCCCATTGGTGGGGGGTGAGCGCGTCCCGCGCGTGTTGGAGCGCGTCACGGATATGGGCCCGGCCTTCCGCCAGTATGGGGCGAAGCTGCGCGTAGAGCCGGTTTCCATCCGGATGCTCGCCCGCCCGCTGTACCTGCCCCTGGAGCGAGTCCGTCACCGACCGGGTTTCCGCGTCGAGCGAGTCCGCGATCCGCCGCAGGCGCCGAACCTGGTCGGCCGAGAGGCGGAGCGAATCCCGGAGGCCGAGGATCGGGGAGATCGGGCTGGGGAGGATCACCGCGACCCGCGCGGCGAAATCCGCCGGCATGGCGCCCCCTCCCTTGTCGGCCCCGCCCCCGCCCCCGCCCCCGGACGCCGCGGGCTCGCCCAGGAGGGCGCGGACGCGCCGGCTCGGGGCCACGGGGCCGATGGCCATGCGGGCTTGCACGGCTATCTGGAAGGGCACGGTGACGCCGCCGTTCGCGCCGGCGGTCGCCCCGAACCGGCCGTTCACGACATAGTGAAATTGCCGGGCGCCAGGATCGAAGTCGCGGACATAGAGCAAGATGGGATCGGGCGCCGCGGCGAAGCCCCAGCCCTGCAGGTTCGCCGGGCCATGGAGCCACTGATCGAGCCCGCCGAGCAAGTTCACCGTGAGTCGCCAGTTGAGTTGAACGTCGAACTCCGGCTGCCAGGGGCCCGCGCAGGAGTTGCGCCCGGCCACGCGGCCGAGCTGGCTTTGCAGGCAGCTCCGCACCCCCGGCGGGGACCTCACGAGCAGCGAGCGCATCGCGCTCCCGACGGCGGTATCGGACGCCGTTGCCGGGTCGAAGACAAAGGCCCGGTCGTTGCGGGCCCCGTCGCCGTTCAAGTCGGAGCCGACGAGCGGTGTGAACGGGACCCCCGACGTCAGCCGGCCGATGAGGGTCACGCCGAGCGCGGCGCTCATTGGGTAGCTCGCAATGGCGAGAAGGGAGTGCCGCCGCTCGAGGCTGCTCGTGGCCCACTCGCGCGCGTTGGGGTCGCCCGCGGTGGTTGGCGCCGCGAATCCCTGACTCGCCGCGCAGCAGGAGAAGGACGACTGGTCGCGCGCGCGGGTGAGCGTGTACGACAGCTGGAGCGTCGCGCCGCGCCTCGTCGCCCGGTTGATGGCGATCGTCAGCTGCCGGGTGTCCGATCGGAGGTCAGAGCTGATCGCGAGCACCTGCCCGAATTGCGGGTTCACCCGCGAGTTGAGCACGCTGAGCGCGCCGCTCGTCGGCACGATCGAGTCGGCGGGCACGTAGACCGGCCGGTTCGCTTCGTCCGGAAGCGTGAACCGGGGCGCGCTCACCAGATTGAGATCGCGGAACCCGTACTGGCTCACGCCCCGCGCATAGCTCGCATCCACCGAGGCCGTGTAGGCGCCGAACAGCCGCTGCTGGAGGCCGAGGGAGGCGCGCCAGGCGCGCGGCGCGCCGTAGCCGGGATCGAACACCGTCGCGTTGGGGTGTGGGCCGACCGTCAGCGCGGTCGCCGTGTCCACGCACTGGGATGGGATCGTCGCAGGATCCTGCATATAGCTGGTCCAGTCGGGCGTCGGCACGGCCGACCCGATGCACACGAGCTGCGTTTCGGCGTTGGCGAGACGCTCCGGAAGTCCCCCGCGCCGCCGCGCAGGATCGTTGCCGGCACCTCTCCCGAGCGCGCGCCGAGCGTCCATGTGAATCCGGCTCGCGGCGAGACGTGCACCTCGCTCGGGATGCGGTCGGTCCGGACGCCGAACAGGGAGTCCAGCGTGGGGTTGTAGCCGGGCGCGCCGCTGAAGCGCCCGCCTTCGAGCCGCGCGCCGTAGGTCACCTGCAACCCGCCGCCCACCCGCCAGGTGTCGCCCAGGTAGAGGGTGCCGTTCCACGCCGT
>QHVD01000039.1 GCA_003222235.1 Gemmatimonadota bacterium
CTCCAACTGCGCCAAACGCGCCTCGATCCTCCGATCCGGCACCAGCCACAGCAGCGCCACCGCTACGTAGAGCGCGTCCGAGATCCACTGATGCACAAACGCCATCGGGATCGCCACGACGTACGCCGCGATCGAGAGCTTCCCCTTCAGGTCACTCCCCACCGCCGTCGCGAGCTTCGAGTGCGGGCCTTGCGCCCCGATGACCGCCGTCTGCAGGATCGTGTACGCGATGGCGGAGCAGAGGAGTACCGTGCCGTACAGCGCCGTCGGCAAAGGGGCGAAATGATTCTCGCCCATCCAGCCCGTGATGAAGGGCGTGAGCGAGAGCCAGAACAGGAGGTGGAGGTTCGCCCACATCACCTTGCCGTTGATCCGCTCGGCGGCGTGAAGCATGTGGTGATGGTTGTTCCAGTAGATGCCGACGATGACGAAGCTCAGGACGTATGTCAGGAACACGGGCACGAGTGGCCGCAACGCGTCCCAGTCCGCGCCCTGCGGCACCTTGAGCTCCAGGACCATGATCGTGATCAGGATCGCTATCACGCCGTCGCTGAACCCTTCCAGACGTCCCTTCGTCATACGTCGCTCCTGAGTGGCACACGAGCGCGTTGCCATGAAGCCCCTCAAGATCAGACCGTCCGGGGCGCACGGAAAGAATAAGCCCAATGACCGGACTCGGCTGTAGCACCAGAGCCTTCCTCATGTTGAGCAGCGGCGTTCCGCAGAGCTCGCGCGGTTCTCCGTCACTCGGGCCGAACCCCGCGCGCTCGTAGAGCGCGATCGCCGACGTGAGAAAACGGACACCTGGCCCGATGAGCGTCCCAGCCCCAACGAGCCGCCTCACGACGGCGTCGAGAGGTCGAGCACGCCGGCGCTGCCAGGAGCGTCCGGCTCGTGGTCGCGCGGCCCGAGGGGACCACCCCGGCGCGCCTTGGCGCTCCACTCCTCGATCTCCAGGGCGACGACATTCGTGGCATCGAGGTGTAGGGGTGGGGCCGCGTCGTAGTCCCGGCCTGCCGTACGCCCTGGGAAGTAGCGCGCGATCATGGCCTCGAGCACGCGAGCGGCCACCTCCACGTCGAGCGGCCGGGTGACGTGGGCGAAGCACACCACGCTGCGGTAGTTCACCGAGTGATAGAGCGCCGTGCGCGAGAAGACCAACCCGTCCACCAGCGTCACCGCGATTGCGGCGGGGCCGCCGCTCGCGAGGTGGCGCAGGAGGCGGCTGGCGTGACCGCCATGCAGGTAGAGGGTTTGCGGCGTCGTCGGGTCGTAGTGGTATGCCATCGGGATCACGTACGGCTGCCCGCGCTCGACGAGCCCCACGTGCGCCACGAGCCCGGCGGCGAGGATCGCCTGTGCCTCTTCAGGCACGGCTCGTTCGGCGTGGCGCTGCAGCCGGGCGCGCGATGGTGTCGTGATTGGAGCGGCACGACATCCCCACCACGCGGTCGCCTGATCCATGAAGCGCACGTGGGGCTCGGGTCCGAGCGGCTTCGTCGTTGTCACAAACAACCGGCACAGCGGCTTGACGGTTCGAACCATCTCTCGTCCAAGGAATCGGAGCGTTGAGGACATGGCGGTTCTAAGAGTGGCCTGGACAGGGAGCGCCATGCCGCGTTATCTATCTGCTGCAATGGCTTCATCACAAGGGACATTTTCGTCAGATTGATAGAGCCACTTTCAATGCCCAAGCGGCCGGCTGGCATCCCGGTCACCCTGCCCCTCGATGCGCGCTCCGGCGCGACGCTGCAACGCCAGGTGTACGACGGCTTGCGCGCCGCGATCCTCGCGGGCCGGTTGCGGCCCGGAATCCGACTCCCCTCGACCCGCTCACTTGCCGCCGACCTCGCCGTCGCGCGTAACACCGTCACCGCGGCGTTCGGCCAGCTGGTCGCCGAGGGCTACGCGGAAGCCCGGGTCGGGGCAGGGACCGTGGTGGCGCGTGCGCTCCCGGATGACTTGACGAAGGTGGCCGCGCGCCTGGCGCTCGACAACGGAAGAGCACCGGCGCGCAACCGCCCGCGGATCTCGCGGCGCGGCCGCTCCCTCTCGGCGGCGCGCGCCTGCTGCGACTTCCCCACACTGCGGCCGTTTCAGCCGGGATGGCCGGCGCTCGATCAGGTCCCGTTGGACCTGTGGTGCCGCCTCGCGATGCGCGTGGGGCGGCGTCTGGGGCGTGAGCTGCTGGGCCACGGCGATCCCGCCGGGTATCCGCCGCTGCGCAAGGCGATCGCGGAGTACGTCGCGGTGTCACGGGGCGTGCGGTGTGCCGCAGAGCAGGTCGTCGTGACCTCGGGCTCGCAGCAGGCCTTGTTCGTCGCGGCGCAGGTGTTGCTCGACCCGGACGACGCGGCGTGGGTGGAGGATCCCGCCTATCCCGGTACGGTGAACGCGCTGCGGGCCGCCGGGGCGCGGCTGGTGCCGATCCCCGTGGACGCCGAAGGCATCGATGTCCGGTTCGCCGAACAGCGGCGGCCCGCACCCCGCGTCGTAGCGGTCACGCCATCGCACCAGTACCCGCTGGGCGTCACGATGACCTTGGCGCGGCGTCTCGAGCTGCTGCGCCTCGCCCGCCGCGCCCGCGCGTGGGTGCTCGAGGACGACTACGACAGTGAGTTTCGCTACTCGAGCCGACCGATCCCCGCGCTCCAGGGACTGGACCAGGACGGCCGGGTGATCTACCTCGGCACCTTCAGCAAGACGCTGTTCCCCGCCCTGCGGCTGGGCTACGCCGTCGTGCCCGCCGACCTCGTGCGCCCTTTCACGGCCGCGCGGTCGGTGCTGGACGTGCACAGCCCGGTGCTGGAGCAGGCGGTGTTAGCCGAGTTCATCACGGGGGGCTACTTCGAGCGCCACCTCCGGCGCATGCGCGCGCTGTATGCGGAGCGTCAGCAGGTGCTGCTGGAAGAGGCTCGGCGACACCTGGCGGGGCTCGTGGAGCTCGCGCCCAGCGGGGCGGGGCTCCAGTGCGTCGGCTGGCTCGCACCCGGCCTGGACGACCAGGCCGCCGCGCGAGCGGCTGCAGCCCACGACGTCGATGTCACGCCGGTGTCGAGGTTCGCCCTGAGACGCCTCTCCCGGCCGGGCCTGCTCCTGAGCTTTGGCGCGTTCGAGCCGCGCCAGATCCGTGCGGGTGTGCAGCGATTGGCGGAGGCGCTCAGGGCCGCACGCGACGGCCGCTTCGCGGACGAGGTGAAGGCTGGACGCAAGCCTGAACCGACGCCGCAGGTGAACTCCACCCGGATGACCTGATCGCGGACCTGCATCAAGCCCTTGCCTGAGTGGAGCCCCAACATGCCAATTCCGTACTATCACGTGGATGCCTTCACGGGAGAGCTCTTTGCAGGTAATCCGGCCGGTGTCTGCATGCTTCCCGCCTTTCTCGCGGACAGCACCATGCAGAAGATTGCGGCGGAGAACAGACACAGCCAGACCGCTTTTGTTGTTCCTCGCGTTGATGGCGATTTCGACCTGCGCTGGTTTACACCTGAAGTGGAAGACGATCTCTGCGGACACGCGACCTTGGCATCGGCCTATGTGCTCACGCTGCGGAAACACACCGCGTGGCCGGTTCGCTTCCACACCCGCAGTGGCGTGTTGACCGTGACCAGTGAACAGGACAGCTTCGAACTGGACTTTCCCGCCAGGCCGCCCCAACCGTGTGAGACGCCCGTCGAACTCTTGCCGGCCCTGGGCCTCGAAACAGCGCAGGTAATGAGATCGCGTGACTACCTCGTCGTCGTGGATCACGCCGAGCAAGTGCGAGCGCTCTCCCCCAACATTCCTGCTCTTGCCAAACTCGACATCGGGATCGGCGGAACGATTGTGACCGCTCCCGGCGAGGCTGGCGTGGATTACGTATGCCGATTTTTTCCACCTTCCGTCGGCATTGATGAGGACCCCGCTACCGGCTCGATACACTGCACACTCGCGCCGTATTGGGCCGGGCGGCTGGGTAAGCAGACGTTGCGCGCGCAACAACTGAGTGCTCGCGGTGGATCGATGCAGTGCAAAACCGCTGGCGATCGCGTAAAGATTGTGGGCAAGGCACGCCTGTACCTGCAAGGCACAATCGCGCTGTAAAGCTGTCGTCATCCGACGGAAGAGGTCATCATGACCGACGCGCTGCCCCGCAACGCCGTGCTCCTCGTGGTGGATGTGCAGAAGGGCTTCGATCGCTTCAACGAGGAGCTGCACCGCAACAATCCGGCGCTCGAGACCAACATCGCCCGCTTGCAGCGCGGCTGGCGCAGCACCGGACGGCCCCTGATCCACGTCCAGCACCTCTCGCGACGTCCGGAGTCCCCGCTGCGCCCACACCAGCCGGGCTGCCAGATCAAGGATGAAGTGCGGCCGCTCCCAGGCGAGCTGGTCGTGCAGAAGTCCGTGAACAGCGCGTTCATCGGCACGGACCTGGAAGCCGAGCTGCGGCGACGAGGGTACGCGACGCTGGTGATCACCGGCATGCAGACGAACCTGTGCGTGTCGACCACCGCGCGCATGGCGGGGAATCTCGGGTTCAAGACCTACGTCGTCTCCGACGCCACCGCGACATTCGACAACGTTGGCCCGGACGGCACACGTTACGGCGCCGAGCTGCTGCACAACGTGGCCCTCGCCGACCTGCACGGCGAGTTCGCCACGGTGGTGGACACGGCGACGATCCTACAGAGTTTAACGGAGTAACGCATCCGCCGAGTATTCCTTTCGATTTGTGAATAGCACTCACAAACCCTTCTCGATTTTCCCGGCTACTCAGGCGCGCACAGTCCCGTTACGATTGGCCTCC
>QHVD01000040.1 GCA_003222235.1 Gemmatimonadota bacterium
CTGGTGCACGAGGTCTTCCCCGCGGATGAGTACTGGGACCAGGTGATGCTGTATGCGAAGCAGTTTTGTCCGCCCCGGAAGGCGTCGAAGGCCGTGGGTCTGATCAAGCGGTCGGTGCAATCGGGCGCCGAGGTCCCGTTCGAGTCCGGCCTCACGCTCGAGCGCGAGCTGCAGCAGCAACTGTTCCAGAGCGACGATGCGAAGGAAGGGATCGCCGCCTACGTGGAGAAGCGGGTGGCGGACTTCAAGGGCCGGTGAAAACCGAGCTGTTGATCGGGAACGAGTGGCGGGCCGCCGCGAGGCGCTATTGCCTCGTCAACCCCGCCACGGAGGAGCCACTCGCCGAGGTGGCCGAGGCGGGCGAGGCGGAGATCGATGCCGCCGTGCAGGCCGCCCGGGCCTGTCTCGAGTCGAAGCAGTGGCGCGAGCTGCCGGCGCGCAAGCGCGGCCTGCTGTTGTTCCGTCTGGCCGACCTGCTGGAGCAGCGGGCGAACGAGATCGCCGAGGTCGAGACCAGGAACAACGGCAAGCCGCTGTTCGAGTCGAAGATCGACGTCGCGATGGCGATCGAAACGTTCCGCTACTACGCGGGCTGGGCCGACAAGCTCACGGGCGACACGCTGCCGGTGAGCGGCAACTTTTTCACCTACACGCTGCGCGAGCCGGTCGGCGTCGTGGCGGCGATCGTGCCGTGGAACTTCCCGCTCAACCTCGCCACGTGGAAGGTCGCCCCCGCCCTGGCGGCGGGGTGCACGGTGGTTCTGAAGCCGGCGCATGAAACGCCGCTCACGGCGCTGATGCTGGGCGAGCTCGCCATCGAGGCGGGCTTCCCCGCCGGGGCCCTGAACGTCGTGCCGGGCCCGGGATCGACCGCCGGCGCGGCGCTGGTGCGGCACCCGGGGGTCGACAAGATCGCGTTCACCGGCTCGACGGAAGTCGGCCGGTGGATCATGCGGGAAGCGGCGGGCACGCTGAAGCGCGTGACGCTCGAGCTCGGTGGCAAGAGCCCGAACATCGTCTTCGCGGACGCGGACCTCGCGGCGGCCGTGCGCGGCGCGCAGAACGGGATCTTCTACGGCAAGGGCGAGGTGTGCGCCGCGGGGTCGCGGCTACTCGTCGAGAAAGCGGTGCACGACCAGCTCATCGAGGAGCTCGCCGAGCGGGCGAAGAAGCTCACGCCGGGCGACCCGTTCGAGAAGAACACGCGCTTGGGCGCGATCGTGTCCCGGCGGCAACAGGAGACGGTCCTCTCCTATATCGAGGCCGGTAAGAAGGAAGGCGCGCGCCTCGTCGCAGGCGGGAATCCCGCCAAGGTGAACGGCAAGGGCTACTATGTCGAGGCGACCGTGTTCGACGCCGCGCGTCCCGGCATGAAGATCGTGGACGAGGAGATCTTCGGGCCCGTGCTCGCGGTGCTGACGTTCGAAAACGAAGCCCAGGGCATCGAGCTCGCCAACCGCTCGATGTACGGGCTCGCCGCGGGGATCTGGACGAAGGACATCCAAAAGGCCGTCGCCCGGGCGATCAAGGCAGGGACGGTCTGGGTGAACACGTACAACTTCTATGATCCGGCCGCACCGTTCGGTGGCTACAAGGCTTCCGGGTTCGGGCGGGACCTGGGGCGGGAAGCGCTCGACAACTACACGGAGACGAAGACGGTCTGGGTGGGACTGTGAGGACGGTAGAAGACGGTAGAAGACGGTAGAAGACGGTAGAGGACGGTAGAGGCATGTCAGATCGCGAGGCGTACATCTGGGCGGCTCTGAGGACCCCTGTCGGGAAGCACGGGGGCTCGCTCGCGTCCGTGCGCGCCGATGATCTCGCGGCCATTCCGATCAAGGCGCTGGTCGAGCGGACGGGCGTCGATCCGCTCACGATCGACGACGTGATCCTCGGCTGCACGAACCAGGGGGGTGAGGACAACCGCAACGTCGCACGCATGGCGCTCCTCCTCGCCGGCCTCCCGGTGGAAGTCCCCGGCCAAACGGTGAATCGGCTGTGCGGCTCGGGGCTCCAGGCCGTGGCGAGCGCGGCGCAGGCGATCAAGGCGGGCGAAGGAGAGATCTTCATTGCGGGCGGAGTCGAAAACATGACCCGCGCGCCGTACGTGATGCTCAAGGCCGGCGAGCCGTGGAGCCGCAGGGCCCCCGAGGTCGCCGACACCACGCTGGGCTGGCGGTTCACGAACCCGCGCCTAAAGAAGGAATGGACGATCTCCCTGGGCGAGACTGCCGAGGTGGTTGGGGAGCGGTACAAGATCGGCCGTGCGGAGCAGGACGCGTTCGCCGTGGAGAGCCAGCGGCGCGCCGAGCAGGCACTGAAAACGTGCGTGTTCACGGATGAAATCGTCCCCGTGTCCCTCTCCGATGGCTCGACGTTTGCAAGGGACGAGTACCCGCGGCCGGGAACGACGCTCGAGGCCGTCGGGAAGCTCAAACCGGCGTTCAAGCGGGATGGGACGGTGACGGCAGCGAGCTCGAGCGGGATAAACGACGGCGCGGCGGCGCTGCTGGTTACGGGCGGACAGGCGGACGGGCGGACGGGTGGACTGAAACCGCTCGCGCGAATAGTGGCCACGGCAGTGGCGGGAGTTGACCCGAGCTGTATGGGGCTGGGGCCGATTCCGGCCACGCAAAAGGCGCTCAACCGCGCCGGGATGACAATCGATCAGATCGACCTGGTGGAGCTGAACGAGGCGTTCGCTGCGCAGGCGATCGCCTGCATACGGGAGTTGAAGCTCGACCCCGACAGAGTCAACATCTACGGCGGCGCGATCGCGCTGGGTCACCCGCTCGGCGCCACGGGCGCGCGGGTGCTCACGACTCTGGTGCACGCATTGCGCCGGACGAATTCGCGCTACGGCTTGGCAACCATGTGCATCGGCGTCGGTCAGGGGATCGCGATGGTCGTGGAGCGCGTCTGATGGCGGCCTACGAGCGGGTGTTGGTGGAGATCGACGGCGGGATCGGGACGCTGACGCTGAACCGTCCCGAGAAGCTCAACGCCTTCGACCGCGAGCTGTGCCGGGATCTGGTGGAGGCGCTGGAGCTGCTCGCGAAGAGCGAGGCGGTGCGGGTCGTCGTCATCACGGGTGCGGGTCGCGCATTCTCGGCGGGCGCGGATCTGAACACGCTCGGCACGGACCTCCCGGCGCTCGTGGCGGCCGGCAAGGATGTGGTGCTCACCATCCGGGCCGCACCCAAGCCGGTCCTCGCGGCGGTGAACGGGCCCGCAGCCGGGGGCGGCGCGAATCTGGCGCTCGCCTGCGACTATCGCATCGGTTCCGATCAGGCGTCGATCGGGCAGGTGTTTCACAAGCTCGGGCTCGTCCCCGACTGGGGCGGCAGCTTCTTCCTGCCGCGGCTCGTCGGGCCGTCGAAGGCACTGGAGCTGGTGTGGAGCGCGCGCATGGTCCCCGCGACCGAGGCTCTCGCGCTGGGGCTGCTCGACCGAGTGGTGTCAGACGCCGAGCTGCCCGGCGAAGCGCGACGGCTGGCGCAGGTGTGGGCAGCCCAGCCTGCTGCCGCCGTGCGGCGCGCCAAGGAAGCCGTGTACATCAGTGAGGTGACCTCGCTCGCGTCGATGCTCGACCTCGAGATCGCGCAGCAGAACGAATTGTTCGCCACTCCGGAGGCGCGCGAGCGCATCGGAGCGGCCGTGCCCAAGAGGAGTGCGAGATGGTCCGCAAGCTGAACAACTTCGACGAATGGATCGACTACTTCCGCTACTGGCAGGACTCGAGCGGCCAGCCCCAGGGCGAGATCCGCAACTTCAAGTTGGAGGCGAAGTTCGGGGACCAGGAGGTGCCGCACATCGAGTTCGGGCACTACCGGGGCCAGCGCAAGTGGCCGACGGTGATGCACATCCCGGACCAGCGCATCCGCGACGCCCTACTGAACCTGATCGTTTATCAGGGCGATACCGAGTTCGCTTCGGTCGAGCAGCAACGCAATCTCCTGACCCACGCGCCGAGCGACTACGACTTGCTGGCCCTAATGCGGGTGATGACCGAGGAGATGCGCCACGGCTGGCAGATGTCGTACCTGCTCTGCTGGCACTTCGGCGATGAAGGCAGGCGTGAGGCGGCGAAGCTGCTCGAGCGCCGCGCCGACGAAGGAGAGCGCCTGCTCGGATCGTTCAACGAGCTCGTCGACAACTGGCTCGACTTCTTCACCTACGCCCAGTTCATCGATCGCGACGGCAAGTTCCAGCTGACGATGCTCGCCGTCTCGGCCTTCGACCCTCTGTCGCGCTCCATGAACCCGATGCTCAAGGAGGAATCGTTCCACCTGGGCACCGGGAACAACGGCCTGCTGCGGATCGTGAAGGCGGGCAAGATGCCACCCGAGGTGATGCAGCGCTTCTTCTATAAGTGGATCCCCACTGCCTTCGACCTGTTCGGCACGGACAACTCCTCCTCGGCGCACTGGGCGTACGTCTGGGGGCTGAAGGGGCGCTACGACGAGCGCGAGAACCAGTCGGAGGCCGACAAGGCGAAGCTCAACGAGCACAGCCGCGAGCTGTACCGGCAGGAGATCACGAAGCTCGTCGAGCGCCTGAACCTGTTCATCCCGGAGCGGGAGCGGCACCTCAAGGTCCCCGATCTCAAGTTCAACCGGAAGATCGGGATGTACGCGCACAAGCTGTACACGGTCGAGGGCGAGCCGATCGACGATCCGGAGAAGTACAAGGCTTACCTGAAGACGGTGCTGCCCCAGCCCGAGCACTACACGATCGTGCACGATATCGAGAAGGAACCGGACTGGATCGAGGCAAAGAAGGCGGACAGCCTGCTGAAGCAATAGAGATGACGTGACGAAGCCGCTCGTCATCGCCCACCGGGGCGCGTCGGCGCGCGAGGTCGAGAACTCGCTCGCCGCTTTCCGCGCCGCGGCGGGCCTGGGCTCCGACGGCGTAGAGCTCGACATCCACGCCACCGCGGACGGCGCCCTGATCGTCCATCACGACGAGAAAATCGGCGGTGTGCACCACATCCCCTACCTCACGGCCAAGCGGGTGCGCGAGCTCCGGCTGGCGAACGGCGAGCCGATCCCCACCCTGGCCGATGCGCTCGAAGCGGTCGGGCCGAGGTTGCAGGCATTCGTCGAGGTGAAGTCCCTGGCGCCCCAGTTCGACGACCGCCTGTTCGACGCCCTGGCCGCCGGGCCCAACCCCTCCGGGTACGCGGTGCATGGCTTCGACCACCGCATCGTGAGGCGGCTGGGGCTCGAGCGCCCCGGCCTGCGCTGCGGCGTGCTGAGCTCGTCCTACCCGGTGCGCCCCCTCGCGCCGCTCGAGGACGCAGGCGCCACGATCCTGTGGCAGGAGCGGCAGCTCGTCGACCAGACCCTGGTCGATGCCCTGCACGGCGCGGCCATGCACATCTTCGTGTGGACCGTGGACGATCCGATGGAGATGCGGCGCTTGCTCGGCTTCGGCGTGGACGGGGTATGCACGAATCGCCCGGACGTCGGCCGGCATGCGGTCGACGCCCTCGCCGCATGAGCGCACCGCCCGGCCGCGTCGCGGTGATCGGCGCCGGCACGATGGGCCACGGGATCGCCTACGCCGCGGCGATCGCCGGCTTTCCGGTGGCGCTGTCGGACAGCCGGGCCGGCGCCCTGCCGCAGGCGCTCGAGCGTATCGGCGAGTTGCTCTCTGGCGGCGTCAGGCGAGGGAAGCTCACGGAAGCCGATCGCACGGCGGTCGCAGAGCGGGTTCGCGGGGAGGCCACCCTCGCGGTCGCGGTCCGTCACGCCGACGTCGTCATCGAAGCGGTCGTGGAGGACCTCGCCGTCAAGCGGCAGGTGTTCGCGGACGTCGAGCGCGCGGCGCCTGCGCAGGCGCTGCTCGCCACCAACACCTCGTCCTTGTCCGTCGCCGCGATCGCGTCCGCGATGCCTAAGCCGGGGCGCCTCGTGGGGATGCATTTCTTCAACCCCGTCCACGCGATGAAGCTGGTGGAGGTCGTCACCCACCCGCGCGCCGACGGGGGCGCGATCGACCGGGCCGTCGCGTTCGCGCGCGCTCTCGGCAAGGAGCCGATCGTGGTCCAGGACTCACCCGGGTTCGCCTCCAGCCGTCTCGGGGTGGTGCTCGGCCTCGAGGCGATGCGCATGCTCGAGCAAGGCGTCGCCGCCGCGGAGGACATCGACAAGGCGATGGAGCTGGGCT
>QHVD01000041.1 GCA_003222235.1 Gemmatimonadota bacterium
GACCGGTGGTGCGAGGCGTCGGCCTGGACGTCGAGGAGCTTTACCCCGGGCACGCCCGTGAGGGCGGCCCGGAGCGCGCCGAGGGTCTCGGGGTCTCGCCCTTCGGAGAAGTTCGGCACGCACTCGACGAGAGGCGACGGCATGGTCATGCGTCTCTGAGCAAGTCCAGCAGCCAGCGGTGCATCGCCGCGTTGCCGGCGACGACGGAGCCGTGCCGCAGCACATCTTCCTCGCCCTGGAGCGTCGTCACCACGCCGCCAGCCTCGCGGACGAGCACCACCCCCGCCGCCACGTCCCACGGCGCGAGCGACGGCTCCCAGAACGCGTCGAGGCGCCCGGCCGCGACATCGACGAGGTCCAGCGCGGCCGCGCCCGCGCGCCGGACCCCGCTCGACGCCCGCACCACCGCCGCGAGCTGGCGCAAGTACCGTTCGAATCCTTCCAGCCGCTTGAAGGGAAACCCGGTGCCGATCAGGGCGTGTCTCGGCTCGACGACCGTCGACACCCTGAGCGGGGTGTCGCCGAGCCACGCGCCCTCGCCCGTCGCGCCCGAGTAGATCAGACCTCGCGTCACGTCGCGCACGACCCCCACGGCCAGCGTCCCACGCACCAACGCTCCGACCGACACCGCGTACTGCGGGTAGCCGTGCAGGAAGTTCGTCGTGCCGTCGAGTGGATCCACGATCCACACCACGTCGCCCGATGGGGCTGCGCCGGGCGTCAACTCTTCGCCGACCACCGTCGATCCGGGCACCCCGCTCGTTAGCGTTTCGGCGATCAGTCGCTCCGCCGTGCGATCGGCATCGGTCACGAAATCATGTCGGCCCTTCTCGACCCATTGTCCGGGCGCCGCGGGCGTGAGGCCGCGGAGATAGTCGGCGGCGCGCCCGGCGGCCGTTTTGGCGACATCGACTAAGTCTTTGAGTTCTCGCACCTTGCGGCGCCCCACCCCAACGTCGTAGGTTCTGACCCCTATGGCGCGCGTCTTCTCGGGGATCCAGCCCTCCGGGGAGTTGCACATCGGCAACTACCTCGGCGCGGTACAGAACTGGGTCCGGCTCCAGCACCAGCACGACTGCCTGTTCTCGGTCGTGGACCTGCATGCCATCACGCAGCCGTACGAGCCGGCCGCCCTGGCGCAGCGGACGCTCGACATGGCGATCTCGCTTTACGCCGTCGGGCTCGACCCCGAGCGCTGCATCGTATTCGTGCAATCGCAGGTCCCGGAGCATACCGAGCTGAACTGGCTCCTCACTACCGTGACACCGCTCGGGGAGCTCGAGCGGCAGACCCAGTTCAAGGACAAGTCGCAGCGCCAGGAGAGCGTACCGGCGGGTCTGCTCAACTACCCCGTCCTCCAGGCTGCCGATGTGCTGCTGTACGAGGCCACGCTCGTCCCCGTCGGGGAGGACCAGCTCCAGCACCTCGAGCTGATGCGGGAGATCGCGCGCCGCTGGAACTCCCGCTTCGCGAACGGGCGGGCCGCGGAGCGCGGGGAGGGCTTCGGGTTCCCCGAGCCGCAGGCCCTGCTCTCGACGGCGAAGCGCGTCCTCGGGCTCGACGGCCAGGCCAAGATGTCGAAGAGCTTGGGGAACACCATCGGCCTCTTCGAAACCCCGGAAACGATCTGGGAGAAGCTCAAGCCCGCGGCGACCGATCCCGCCCGCGTGACCCGCCGTGATCCCGGCAACCCCGATATCTGCAACATCTTCACCATCCACCAGGGCTTCTCACCTCCGGAGACCCAGGCGCTGGTGGCTCGCAACTGCCGTACCGCCGGTTGGGGATGCCTCGACTGCAAGCGGGTGCTCGCGGACAATATGATAGCCGCGCTCACTCCCGTGCGCGAGCGGGCGCAGGAGCTCCGGAGCCAGCCGCGACGCGTGGGGGAGACCCTGCGCGCCGGTGCCGCCAAGGCGCGCGCCATCGCCCGCCGGACCATGGAGCGCGTGCGGCGGCGCATGGGGCTCCTGGAAGGGGCGCGGGTATGACGCAGGAGCTCGTCGGTCGCATCGTGGAGGTGCTCCGCCTCCAGTTGTTGCTGCAACTGATCCTGGCGGTTCTTCTCGGGGGCGTCGTCGGCCTCGAGCGCGAGGTCAGCGGGAAGCCCGCGGGCCTGCGCACCAATATCCTGATCTGCGTGGGAGCTGCGCTGTTCACCACGCTGTCGTTCACCATGTCGCTGGGCCGCGGCGACCCCGCCCGGGTCGCCGCCCAGATTCTGCCCGGAGTGGGCTTCATCGGCGCGGGGACCATCCTGCACACCCGAGGCGCGGTGACGGGCCTGACCAGCGCCGCCACGATCTGGGTGGTGGCTGCAATCGGTATGGCGCTCGGCGCCGGGGCGTATATGGAAGCGATCGGCGCCACCCTCCTCGTCGTGGCCGTGCTGCAGGGCCTGCGCCACGTCGAGCGGCTCGTGGGGCGCGCATCCGCCCAGAGCCACCTCGTGATCCACGCCAAGCCCGAGCCGACCGCGCTGGAAGAGCTCGAGGCGCTGGTGCGGCAGACGGGGCTCGAGATCGAGAGCGAATCGTCCCGGCGGGAGAACGTGGACCTCGTGGTCGAATTCGAGCTGCGCGGGCCCAAGCGCCTGCACGACGAGCTGCTCGTAAGCGTGGTCCGCCATCCGGCCGTCCGGGCCGTCTCGACGGGGGAGTGACGCGGCGCCTCGTGATCGATCTCGCCTCGCCGCGCCTGGCGTGGCGAGCGCCGGCTTCCGTCGTGCAGGCGATCCGCCAAGCGCTCGGCGGCGGGTGGGAGGTGGTGGAGGTCCGCGCCCCCGCCGCTTCGGACGGCGACGGAGGATCGGGCAGCGCCGAGGCGGTCGATGCCGTCCGGGGTGCCGAAATCTATTTCGGCTACGGCGTGCCGGCGGGAGTCGTGGAGGCGGCGCGCGCAACCCTCCGCTGGGCCCACAGCGGTTCGGCGGGCGTCGCCGCCACCAACTCAGCGGTCCTGCATGCGGAGCCGATCGCCGACTGGGTGATCGCGGCGATCGCCTACTTCGTCAGGGGCCTCGACCGGATGCGCGAGGCGCAGCTCCTGGAGCGGTGGGCGAAGGAGGAGTTCGCCGACCTCGGGGTTCCGGTGCGCGAGTTCGGCGAGTTGCGCGTCGGAGTGCTCGGGCTGGGCGGCATCGGCAGCGCCGTGGCGCGCCGGGCGCTCGCTCTCGGGATGAGCGTGGCGGGCGTGCGGCGCCGGCCGGAGCGGGGCGGGCCCGCAGGGACGCGCTGGGTGGCCGGGCTGGCCGAGCTCCCGCGCCTCGCCGCGGAGAGCGACTGCCTGGTCATCGGCGCCCCGCACACGGTGGAGACCCGCGGAGCCGTGAATCGGGCGATCCTGGATCGCCTTCCCGCGGACGCGGTCGTGGTCAACGCGTCCCGCGGCACCCTGCTGGATGAGGCCGCGCTGCTCGACCTGCTCGACCGGGGGCGGCTGCGCGGCGCGGCGCTCGATGTGTTCTCGGTCGAGCCGCTCCCTTCGGGGCATCCGTTCTGGCGCCACCCGCGGGTGCTCGTGAGCCCGCATGTGGCGGCGATCACCGGGCGGTTCTGGGAGCGTGAGGCAGGTCTCATGGTGCAGAACATCCGGCGCTATCTTAGTGGACGAGAAGTCCAAGGGCGCCCGCGCCAGCGCCGCCACGACGCACCAGCGCGGGATCGAGCAGATCATCAAGGCGGCGATCGACCGCAACGCGTCCGACCTCCACATCAAGGCGGGGGACGTGTTCCGCGCCAGGATCAACGGCACGCTCGTGCCGCTCACGAAGCAGCGCCTCACCCCGGAGCAGACCAAAGCCATCGCGCTGCGCCTGATCCCGAACGACGAGGACCGGGCGCGCATCGACCGGGTGCGCGATTACGACTGCTCGTGGGGCATGCCCGGAGTCGGGCGCTTCCGCGTGAATATCCTGCGCCAGCGCTCGTCGTTCATGATCGTCATGCGGGTCATCCCCTTCGATGTTCCGACGTTCGGCTCGCTGAAGCTGCCGCCGGTGCTCGGCACGTTGGCCGCGGCCGACCTGGGGATGATCCTGGTCGCGGGCGCGTCGGGCTCGGGGAAGACCTCGACGATGGCGGCGCTGGTGAACCACATCAACCAGACCCAACGCAAGCACGTCGTGACGCTCGAGAACCCAATCGAATTCCTGCACCGCGACATCAACTCCTCGGTGACCCAGCGGGAGATCGGCGTGGACACGGACGACGTCAACCGGGGGCTGCGGGCCGCGCTGCGCCAGGACCCCGACGTGGTCGTGATCGGCGAGGTGCGTGACGCCCTGACCATCGACACCGCGATGAAGGCGGTTGAGACGGGCCACCTCGTGATCTCGACGCTCCCCACGCCGGACGTAGTGACGACCGTGAGCCGGGCCGTGGGGTTGTTCCCGCCGGAAGAGCAGGAGATCGCGCGCCAGCGTCTCGCCGAGGCGCTCCATTCGGTCATCGCCCAGCGTCTCCTCCCCCGGGCCGACGGGCAGGGCCGGATCGCCGCCGTCGAGATCCTGATCTGCACCGATGCCGTCCGCGACCTGATCAAAGACGCGAACCGTACCTCCGATATCCCCGACCACATGCGGGAGGCCCGCGAGGAGCATGGGATGCAGACCTTCCACCAGCACCTCCTGGACCTCGTCGCCGAGGGTGCCGTGAGCTACGAGACGGCGCTCGCGGCCGCGTCGTATCCGGCGGAGTTCGAGCGAGAGGGGCGGAAGCTGCGCCGGGTCGCCCGGCTCGCGACGCCGGCCCAGGTCGTAAAGCCCGGGGTTGCCGACCCGGCGGCCGGACTCACGGACGACCTGTCGGGCCTGCTCCCGGACCAGTGACCGAGCGGCAGCTCGCGGGGGTGCTCGCCCCGATCACCACGCCGTTCGACCGCGTCACGGGCGACGTTGCGCCGGTGCATCTCCGGCAAAACGTGGTCCGGCTGATCGAGGCGGGGCTGGACGGCGTCGTCGTGGCAGGCTCGACGGGTGAAGGGCCCCTGCTCGATTCCGACGAGCAGCGGCGCATCGTGGGTTGGGTGCGCGACGTGCTTCCCGACGGCCGCTGGCTCCTGGCCGGGACCGGCGCCGAATCCACGCGCCAGGCGGTGGCGCTCACCCTGGCTGCGGCGGCCGAGGGAGCGGACGCGGTGCTGGTGCGCCCGCCGGCGTTCTTCGCGCCGAGCACCTCGCCCGCGAGCCTCGTCGATCACTTCCGCGCCGTGGCGGACGCGAGCCCCGTGCCGCTGTTGGTCTACAACATCCCCAAGTACACGCATCTCCCGGTCGCGGCCGGGTTGCTGCAGCAGCTCGCCGCCCACGGCAACATCGTCGGCGTCAAGGATTCTTCCGGCGACCCCAAGAACCTGGCGGCCTACCGGGACGCCGTTCGCGAATGGTCGGTGTTCGTCGGCTCCGGCTCGCTGCTCTACGCGGCGCTCGAGCTGGGGTGCGACGGCGGCATCCTCGCCGTCGCCTGCTTCGCGGCGGGGTTGTGCGCCGAGATCCGCGCCGCGTTCCGGGCGGGCGAGCGCACCCGTGCGGGCGCCCTCCAGGAGCGGCTCGTCCCGCTCGACAAGGAGATCGTCGCGAAGCTCGGGCCGGTGGGCGTGAAGGCGGCGATGGATGCCGCAGGGCTGTATGGCGGGCCGGTTCGGGCGCCGCTCGCCGGGCTGCCGCCGGCCGACCGGGAGCGCGTGGCGAAGCTCGTCTGCGGGTGAGAGACTACCACGGACTGCTTGCCGAGATCGCCAGACCCCGTCTCGTCGGCACTCCGGAGCACGCGCGCGTCCGTGAGGTCCTGAAGGCGGAGCTCGCCGAGCGGGGCTTCGTCGTCATGGAGCACCGCTTCACAGCCTGGTCGCTGCTCCACCGCCTGGGGCGAGCGCCGCTCGAGGGCGTCAACCTGATCGCGGTGCGCCCGCGGACGCGCGTCGCGGTGTGGCTCGCGGCGCACTACGACTCCAAGGGGCAGCCGATCTCGATGGCGACGCGCCTCCTCGCCGTGGGGCTCCTGATGCTGGGAGCTCTGGAGCTAGGGCAGCTCGCCGTCCGCAAGGTGCTCGGATCCTGGCACGCCGGCGTGGTCGACGCAGCGCTGGGCGCGGCGGGTGTCCTCGGCGCCGTGATGCTCTCGGGCAACCGCGTCACGAACGAGTCCCCCGGCGCGCTCGACAACGCGTCCGGCATCGTCACCATGCTCGCGGTGGTGGACGCCCTCCCTCCCGCTTCCGGGGTCGGCGTGATCTTGCCCGACGCCGAGGAGTACGGCTTGCTGGGCGCGAGAGCGCTCGCGCGAGAGCGGAGCGCGCTTCTCCAGGACACCGCCGTCCTCAACTTCGACGGGATCGACGACCGCGGCGAGACGATCGCGTTGGTGCATCGCGCCGGGCCCCTGGTCGGGCGGATCGCCCGGGCTCTTGGGGGCCGGCGTGCCCGGTGGCTTCCGGTGGTCGTGGACGGGCTCGCGCTCGCGAAGGGCGCGCGGGAGTGCGTCACGATCATGCGGGGCGACTGGAGGACGGCGCGCCTGGTGCACACGCCCCGCGATGGAGCGGAGCGGTTGACGCTGCAGGGGAGCAGGGAGGTCGCTCGAGCGGTGGCGGCGGCGCTGCGTTGACGGCCCCCAACGTCCGGCCTAGCTTTCGCCGGAGGATACTTCAAGCGCCCCGTGCCAGGGGCGTTTTTGTTGGAGCGCCATGTTCGGGCCGAAAACACACTGCGTTGTCGTCGTCGGCGCCCAGTGGGGCGACGAGGGCAAGGGGAAGATCGTCGACGTGCTCGCCGAGCGCGCCGATCTCGTGGTGCGCTACCAGGGGGGCGCCAACGCCGGCCACACCGTGGACACCGGGGCGGGCGAGTTCGTGCTGCACCAGATCCCGTCGGGCATCATCCAGGGCGCCGTCTGCATCGTGGGCAACGGCGTGGTCCTCGACCCGGAGACGTTCTTCCAGGAGCTCGACGCCTTGACCGAGCGCGGGGTCAGGAGCGACCACAAGCTCTACGTGTCGGACCGCGCGCACCTCACCCTGCCGTACCATAAGCTGCTCGACCGGGCCCGGGAGCAGCGCGAGAAGATCGGCACCACCGGCCGGGGGATCGGCCCGACCTACGAGGACAAGTACGGCCGGCGCGGCGTCCGCGTCGGTGATCTCCGCAACGTGCAGCGCGCCACGGAGCTGGTGTGCGCCCGCCTGGCCGCGGCAAACGAGTTCCTGGCACTGCTCGGCTCGTCGGAGCGGGCCGACGTGCAGGAGCACGTACGGCTGCTCGAGCGCCTCGCGCCCAGGTTGCTCCCGCTCGCCGTCGACGCGGGGCGGGTGGTGTACGAGGCGCTGAAGCGCGGCGAGTCCGTGCTGCTCGAGGGGGCCCAGGGAGCGCTACTTGACGTCGACCACGGAACGTATCCATACGTCACGTCCTCCAACACGACGGCGGGCGGGGCGGCGGTCGGTGCGGGCATCGGACCCACGGCGATCGACGCGGTCCTGGGTGTGGTGAAGGCCTACACGACGCGCGTCGGGAACGGCCCGCTCCCGACCGAGGCGGAGCCGGCGGTCGCCGAGCGGATCCGTGAGCTGGGCGCGGAGTTCGGCGCCACTACGGGACGGCCGCGGCGGTGCGGGTGGTTCGACGCGGTGGTGGTACGCTACGCGGTGCGGGTAAACGGCCTCACCGGCCTCGCCGTCACCAAGCTCGATGTCCTGGACTCGTTCTCCGAGATCCCCGTGGGCGTCGGGTACCGGCTGGACGGCGAGCCGCTCGACACGATGCCGGCCGAGGTCGAGCGCCTCGCCCGGGTGGAGCCGGTGTACGAGGCATTGCCCGGCTGGCAGCACTCCCTCAGCCAGGTGCGGCGGCTGGCCGACCTGCCGTCCGCCGCCCGCGCCTACCTCGACCGCCTCCAGGACTTGGCCCACGCGCCTATCCGCTACGTCAGCCTGGGTACCCGCCGGGACCAGATCATCGAAGTGACGTGAAGCCATGCTCGATCTCGCGGTGATCGGCGCCGGACCCTGCGGGCTGGCGGTCGGTGTCGCGGCGAAGCAGGCGGGGCTCACCTGCTCGCTCTTCGACCGGGGGCCGATCGTCTCGAGCCTCCTCCGCTACCCCCTGTTCATGAGGTACTTCTCGACGCCGGAGAAGCTCGAGATCGGCGGTGTGCCGTTCGTCGCGAGCGAGGACAAGCCGACTCGGCGCGAGGCGCTCACGTACTACCGCAAGCTGGCGGAATACTTCGAGCTCGACGTGCGCCAGTACCACACGGTGGAGCGGGTCACGCCCGAGACGAGCGGGTTCGAGCTGGTCGCCCGGCACCCGGGTGCGGCGGAACCCGAGATCGTGGGC
>QHVD01000042.1 GCA_003222235.1 Gemmatimonadota bacterium
GACCAGGGGAACGACGTCGGCGCCATGCTGCTCGCGGGCCGGACGATGACGGCCGTGCTCGCGGTCAGCCTGGGGCTGCTCGTCTACGCCTGGTCCCGGCGGCTCTTCGGGCCGACCGGCGGCGTCCTCTCCGCGGCGCTCTACGCCTTCTGCCCGACGCTCCTGGCGAACGGCCGTCTCATCACGGCGGACCTGGCGGCGGCGCTCCTCTTCACGGCCTCGGTGTGGTCGCTCTGGGTGGCGTTCCACGTGGTGAGCCCTCGGTCGGTCCTGGTGGCGGCGCTCGCGGTCGCGGGACTGTGGCAGGCGAAGATGTCGGCCGTCCTGATCGTGCCCATGGCGCTCGCGCTCCTGGGGATCCGGCTCGCGGCGGGACGGCCGATGACGCTGGCCGTCGGCGGGGGGCGCGAGATCCGCTCGAGGCCCGCGCAGCTCCTCGTCCTGCTGGCGGCGGGGACGGTCCAGGCCGCGGTGGTGGTGCTCGTCACCTGGGGCTTCTACCACTTCCGCTATGCCGCCGTCCGCATCCCGTCACCCCAGGCGGATCCGCTCGACTGGGCCGACGTGCTGGGCGGGGCCGGCGCGCTCGCCCCCGCGATCAGGTTCGGCCGCGATCACCAGCTGCTCCCGGAGGCCTTCCTGTACGGCTTCGCGCGCTTCCTCCGGCTGTCGCCCAACCGCCCGGCGTTCCTGAACGGCGAGCACAGCTTCGTCGGCTGGCGGTGGTTCTTCCCGTACTGTCTCGCGGTGAAGACGCCCCTGCCCCTCCTCGCGCTGGTGGCGGCCGGGGCAGCCGGTGCGGTCATGCGGCGCGAGACCCTCTACGGCACGGCGCCGCTGTGGGCGCTGCTGGCCGTCTACTGGGCCGGCGCAATCGGGAGCAACTTCAACCTCGGCCACCGCCACCTGCTGCCGACGTACCCCGCCATGCTCGTCCTGGCCGGCGGGCTCGCGTACTGGCTCGAGACGCGCCGACGTGCCGCCAGCCTGCCGATCGCGGCGGCGGTGCTCGCGTGCGTCGTCGCGTCGGTCAGCACCTGGCCGCACTACCTCGCCTACTTCAACCAGCTCGCAGGCGGCCCGCGGCAGGCCTACCGGCATCTGGTCGACAGCTCGCTCGACTGGGGCCAGGACCTTCCCGGGCTCGCGCGCTGGCTCCAGCGGAACGTCCCGAGCGGCACGCCCGTGTACCTGTCGTACTTCGGCACCGGCAACCCCGACTACTACCACATCAAGGCGAGGCGGCTGCCCGGGTTCTTCGACGAATGGCGGCCGCGCGAATGGTATCAGCTCACCGGCGGTGTCTACGCCGTGAGCGCCACCATGCTCCAGTCGGTCTACAGCCTGGCGCCGGGCCCGTGGGCAGTGCCGTACGAGCAGCACTGGCAGAACGACCTGGCGGGCCTGCGAGCCGTCGCCGCGATGAGCGACGAGGCCGAGCGGCAGCGGCTGACGAGCGACTTCCTGCGCGAGCGATTCCTCTCCTTCGAGCACCTCCGCTTCGCGCGCCTGTGCGCCTTCCTTCGCCGGCGCGAGCCGGACGACAACGTCGGCTACTCGATCCTCATCTACCGGCTGAGCGACCAGGACGTTCGTGAAGCGCTCTACGGTCCACCCGCCGAGCTCCTGCCGGAGGTGCGGGTGGCCGGCGAGAGCACGAGGTGAGCGGGTGAGCGCGGGGCGTTGGCTCGGGACGGTGCTGGCCGCTTCGACCCTCGCGGTGTACGCGCAGGTCGTCCACCACGACTTCGTCAACTGGGACGACCCCGTGTACGTGACTCGGAACCCCGTCGTCTCCCGCGGGCTCAGCCTCGAGGGTGTAGCGTGGGCGTCCACCCATCGCCACGGCGCGACCTGGCATCCGATCACGTCGCTGTCGCACATGCTGGACTGCCAGCTCTGGGGCCTGTGGCCCGGGGGGCACCACCTGACGAGCGTGCTGCTCCACGTGGCCGCGACGCTCCTGCTGCTCGGCATGCTCTCGGCGCTCACCGGCGAGCCGGCGCCGAGCGCCTTCGTCGCGGGCGTCTTCGCCCTGCACCCCTTGCGGGCAGAGTCGGTCGCCTGGGTCTCCGAGCGAAAGGACGTCCTCGCGGCGCTCCTGTGGATGGGCACCATGTGGCTCTACGCGCGCTGGGCGAGCCGACCGAGCGGACGACGCTACGGCGCCCTGGTCGTGACCTTCGTCCTCGCGCTCATGGCCAAGCCGATGGTGGTCACCCTGCCGTTCGTGCTCCTCCTCGTCGACGTCTGGCCGCTCGCACGCCGCGCCCCGCTCCGGCAGCGCATCGTCGAGAAGCTCCCCCTCGTCGCCCTGGCCGGGGCGTCGAGCCTCGTGACCTTCGTCGCGCAGGCGCGAGCGGGCGGAGTCGCCTCGATCGCGAAGGTCGGCATCGCCGATCGGCTGGCCAACGCGACCGTCGCGTACGCCTGGTACGTCGAGAAGACGCTCTGGCCGAGCGACCTCGCCGTCTTCTATCCGCTCCGCCTGCCGATCCCGGTGTGGAAGGTCGCCTTCTCCGGCCTCTTCGTCGCCTGCGTGACGGCGATCGCGTGGCGCACGCGCCGGACGCGACCGTGGGTCTTCGTCGGCTGGCTCTGGTATCTCGTGGCGCTCGTCCCGGTGCTGGGCCTCGTGCGCGTCGGAGAGCAGGCCGTGGCCGATCGCTACACCTACCTTCCAGGAGTCGGGCTCTCGCTGGCAGTCGCGTGGAGCGGCGTGGAGCTGGTCCGGAGGCGGCCCTCGATGAAGCCCGTGGTGGTGACCGCCGCGGCGGCGGTCCTGGTCGCGCTCGCTGCGGCGAGCTGGGTGCAGGTGGGCTACTGGCGGAACAACGTCACGCTCTACGAGCACGCGCTCGCGGTGACCGAGGACAACTACGTGGCGCACACCAACCTCGGCACTGCCCTGCTCGCCGAGAACCGCGTGCCGGAGGCGCTGCGGCAGTATCAGGAGGCGTTGCGGATCGATCCGAAGGCGGCCCATGCCCATGCGGACCTCGGCGTGGCGCTCGCGGCCGGTGGCGATACGTCGGCTGCGCTGGAAGCGTTCCAGCGGGCGCTCGCGCTCGACGAGCGCGACGCAGGCACGCACGTCCGGGTGGCCGACCTGCTCGCCGGCCAGGGCCGCCTCGCGGACGCCGTCGCGCACTATCGCGCCGCCGCGGCGCTCGAGCCCGCCTCGGCGTCGGTGCACAACAACCTGGGCTTTCTCCTGGCCGCCCAGGGGAACCTCGGCGAGGCCGTCGACCAGTACGGTCAGGCCCTGCGGGCCGATCCGAACCTGGCCGCCGCCCACAACAACATGGGGCTCGCGCTCGAAAGCCTCGGACGGCGCGACGAGGCGCTTCATCACTACGCGAGGGCGGTCGAGCTCGCGCCGGCCGACGCGCAGAACCGTCTGAACTACGCCCGCGCCCTCGCACGCACCGGCCGGCGGGGTGACGCCATCGGCGAGCTGCGCGCGGCGCTCAGCCGGCAACCCGACTGGCCGCCGGCCGAGCAGGATCTGATTCGCCTGTTGGCGGCCGATACGGATCCCGCCGGGCGGACGGAGGCCGTCGCGCTCGCCGAGCGGCTGGTGCGCAGCACCCCGAGCCCGGACGCGGAGCTGCTCGCCACGCTCGCGGTGGCGTACGAGGGCGCGGCGCGCTTCGCCGACGCGCTCGGGGTCTGGAGCGACGCGATCAGCGCGGCGCGAGCCGGCGGCCGCCCCGATCTTCTCCCGGACCTCGAAGCCGCGCTCGCAGCGTGCCGTCGACGGAGCCCCGTCAGTGGGGCACCGTGAGCCCCCGTCCGACCCGACAGCGTTGACCCCGTCGTCGGATAGGCTCTAAGGCTCGCGCCATGGCCGCCCCGGGACAACTCCAGCGCCGGCGGGGGGCGCCCGCCCTCACGGATGCGGCCGCGCTCGATCGCCGTCGCACGATCGCCGGCTGGATGATCCCCGCAGGCGTCGCGCTCGTGGCGGTCGCCTGCTTCCTGCCCACCCTGCGTAACGACTTCGTGCTCTGGGATGACGACCTCAACTTCACCGACAACCCGAGCTACCGGGGTCTCTCCTGGCGTCAGCTCCGGTGGATGTTCACGACCGTCCACGGGGGACACTACCAGCCGCTCAGCTGGGTGACGCTCGGCCTCGACTACACCCTCTGGGGCATGAACCCGGCCGGCTACCACCTGACCAGCGTGCTTCTGCACGCGGCGAACGCCATGCTCTTCTACCACGTCGTGCTGGCGCTGCTCCGGCGCGCGGCGGTCTCCGGGCCAGCCCTCGTGCTCGAGGGCGCTGCCGCGGTGGGCGCGCTCTTCTTCGCCATCCATCCGCTGCGCGTGGAGTCGGTGGCGTGGGCCTCGGAGCGGCGGGACGTGCTCTCGTCGCTCTTCTACCTCGCGACGGTGCTCGCGTACCTGCGCATGGCGGAGGAGGAGGGCTCCGGCCGGGCGCGCCGGTGGTACCTCGTCTCGCTCGCCTGCTTCGTGCTCTCGCTCCTCTCGCAGGCGTGGGGCATCACGCTGCCCGTCGTGCTCCTCGCGCTGGACGTCTGTCCGCTGCGGCGAGCACCGCGCCTTCTGGAGAAGGCGCCGTATGCGGCGCTCGCCGCCGGCGCGGCGGCGCTCGCGTTCGTGGCCCAGCAACACCAGCCCGCGATGCGCACGCTGGCGCAGCACGGCCCCCTCCAGCGCACCGCGCAGGCGGCCTACGGGCTCTGCTTCTACCTCTGGAAGACGGTCGCGCCCTGGCACCTGTCGCCCGCCTATCTCCTCGAGGGGCGCCTCGACCCGACGGCGCCGCGCTACGTGCTGAGCCTGGTCGCGGTGGCGGGGATCACGGCCGTCCTGCTCCTCACCCGGGAGCGCTGGCCGTCGGGTCTCGTGGCGTGGGTATGCTACGCCGCCATCGCCTCCCCCGTGCTCGGCTTCGTGCAGACCGGGCCGCAGATCTCCGCGGACCGCTACACCTACCTCGCCTGCCTACCTTGGGCGGTGCTGGTGGCCGCCGCCGTCCACCGCACCGCGCTCGCGCACGGGCGCCTCGCGTGGCCGGCGAGCGCGGCGGCGCTGGTCGCGCTCGGCGTTCTCACCATCGGTCAGACCTCCGTCTGGCGGGACTCGTTCGCGCTCTGGGAGTACACGCTGCGCATCGATCCGACCAACTACATCGCCTACACCAACCGCGGCGTGGCCCGGCACGCCGCGGGCGACCTGGAGGCTGCCTTTGCCGACTACGACGCGGCCCTGCGCTTCAACCCCGGACACGCCGAGGCCTACAACGACCGCGGGATCGTGCGCTTCGCCCACGCCGACGTGGACGGCGCGATCGCGGACTACTCGGCGGCGATCCGCCTCCGGCCCGAGTATGCCGACGCCTGGGAGAATCGCGGCATCGCCCGCGAGGCGAAGGGCGATCTCGATGGCGCGCTCGCGGACTACAGCGCGGCGATCCGTCTCCGCCCGGCGTACGCCAAGGCGTACTACAGCCGCGCCAACCTGCGGCTGGCCAAGGGCGACGCCGAGGGGGCGCTCGCCGACTACACCGCAGCCCTGGAGGCGAACCCGCGCTACGTCGAGGCGTACAACAACCGCGCCACCGCGCGCCGCTCGCGGGGCGACCTCGACGGCGCCATCGCCGACTACCTCCGCGCGCTCGCCCTCGTCCCGCCCGACGGGCCGGAGCGTCGGATGGTCCAGGAGAACCTCGACGCCGTACGCGTCCAGCGCGCGACCGGGAAGGCGCCGTAGTGGCGTGCGCCGGAGCTCTCGACCGGGCCGCCGCTATCGCCGTGCCACTGCTGTTCATCGGGATCGCCTGGCCCGCGCTGCGGGAGAACTCGGCGACCTGGGACGAGACGGCGCATGTCCCAGCGGGTTTCACCTACCTCACCCGCGCCGACTTCCGCCTCAATCCAGAGCACCCTCCCTTGGTGAAGGCTCTCTTCGCGCTTCCACTCCTCGCCCTCTCCCCGTCGATCAGCCCCGAGACCGAGCGAGCCTTCGATGCCGCGCCCGGCGAATGGAATCACCTGCAATGGATCTTCGGGTACCGCTTCCTCAATCGCGACAACCGACCCCAGCCGCTTCTCTTCCGCGCGCGGCTCGTCGTGCTGCTGCTCGGCACGTGCGTGGTCGTTCTCGTCTACGTGTGGGCACGGGACCTCTTCGGAGCTGGCGGTGGGGCGTTTGCGGCATCCCTGCTTGCGCTCGACCCGAACTTCATTGCGCACGCCACCTTGGCAACGACCGACGTCGGCGCCGTGCTGTTCTTCACCAGCTGTGTCTACTGCTTTCGGCTGACGTTCCGGCGCGCCAACGTGGCTCACGTGCTCACCACCGGCCTGGCCGCGGGTGCAGCCTGCGTTGCGAAGTTCTCGACGATCCTGCTTGTCCCGACCTTCCTGATCCTGGGGGTGCTCGCGACGCTCCGCCCTGAGCCCTGGCCGATCGTAGGCGGGAAAACCGTGCGGACGTCGAGGGGCCGCGCGGCCATGTCGGTGACGCTGCTGGTCTGTTGAGGATTGATCGCCTGGGGATGCATCTGGGCGACGTACGGATTTCGCCATGCCGCCTCGCCGGGCACCGAACGGCGGCTCGAGATCGCCGCGATGGCGCGCAACATCCGCCTGAGCCGTCTCATTGCAGAGGCACGCGATCGGGGAACTCCGTTCACGGACGAACGTGCCCTCCAGGCGCGCGCCGACGTCACGCCGCCCGATCTCCAGGAGCGCTTCATCCTGTGGGCGGCACGCCACAGGCTCCTCCCCGAGGCCTACGTCTACGGGCTGGCCTTTGCGGCGCAGGGAGCAGCGGGACGGCCCTCGTTCCTGCTCGGAAGGGTCTCGCTCACCGGCTCGCGCGCGTACTTCCCGATCTGCTTCGGGGCGAAGACACCCGTCGCCACCCTCGCCGTCGTGGCGGCGGCGCTCGCCTTGGGCGCAAGGAGGCTCTTCCGCCTGCGCAGGCGTGGCGAGGCGGCGTTTCTGCTCGTCCCCGCGACGGCAATCGCGCTCACGGCGATTCACTCGCGGCTGAACATCGGCCACCGCCATCTCCTCGGGCTCTATCCGTTTCTCTACATCTACGCCGGAGCGCTCCCAGGCCAGCTCAAGAGCGCGGCCGGGCGTGTCGCCGGGCTCTGGGCGCCGCTCGCGATGGTGATCCTCCTCGGTGCGGAGACGATCGCGGCACGGCCCTACTTCATTCCCTTCTTCAACGTCCTCGCGGGCGGGGCGAGGGGCGGCATGGGGCTGCTCTCCGATTCCAACCTGGACTGGGGGCAAGGGCTTCCCGCTCTCCAGAGGTGGATGCGCGAGCAGGGAGTCCAGAGAGTGAATCTCTGCTACTTCGGCACCGCAGACCCGGCGGCTTACGGGATCGCGTTCGTACCGCTCCCCGGCACCTACCATCTCGGGGTCCCCGGTGCCGGAGAGGCCGGCTATCCTGCTGAGCAGCCCGAGCTTCCCGGGTACGTCGCCATCGGCGCGACCCACTTGCAGGGCGTCTACCTCAAGGACGCGTTACGACGATACTACGAGTTCCTCGGGAGGAAGACACCGATCACGGTCCTGGGCGGTGGTGCGATGTACGTCTACTGGGTCGACCGCTGGGGCGAGTAGGCGGTTCGTGCGCGACGGTCGCCGCGCGCGCCGGCGGAAGAAGTGGCTTCGATTCGGCTGGCGAATCCGCTAGGAGTCCGTCCGGGTAATCATGGTGAGCGAGGCGAACGAGCCGGGGAGCGAGAGCGGCAAGCGCAGCGACGACCGACGAGGTGCGGCGCGCGGGACGCGCGCCGGGTGTTGGTCGCCGCAGGAGGGAGGAGCGAGCAACCATCTGGCAGCGCGGCTGCCGCCGCGCTCCCCCGGATCGTTC